>JAZUPR010000001.1:0-9073 GCA_045605285.1 Clostridia bacterium
ACCACATTTATTAAATACTTAAATTTTGTATGATTTAAGTATTTAGATCTACTATACTGTCGCACACCTTAACACTTCTAAGGGGTTCCAAGGGGGTTACCCTTGGTCGTTTGCAGGGGGGATAGGGGGGAGAATCGAAACTCCCCCGAGAGTTTTTGCTACTTTTGTCTCTACAAAAGTAGATATAATTAAAATATAGAAAATTAATTATTTTACAATCCCTCAGTCAGGTTTGCTGACAGCTCCCTTTACACAAAGGAGCCTATATAATGTGAGCATTTGATTTTGTCAAATGCTCACCATACCTATTCACTATTCATTATTAACTAATCTCTTCAAGAAGCCTTTTCAAATCATCCTCGTCAAAATCATATACACCATCACAGAAATGACAGGTAAGCTGAGCTTTTTTGTCAGTGTCAAGAATTTCCTGGAGGTCTTTTTTGC
The DNA here is from genome assembly GCA_045605285.1 of Clostridia bacterium. Taxonomy (GTDB): domain Bacteria; phylum Bacillota; class Clostridia; order UMGS1810; family UMGS1810; genus RGIG4708. The sequence continues at coordinate 448 of JAZUPR010000001.1, forward strand.
CTATTGTGATAAGAGTTCTTTCAACTCTTTCTCTTGAACAGTTGCAGTAGTATTTTGTTTCGGTTTTATCTGTAATATGATATTCTATTCCGTCCATAACAATTTCTAAAATTTCTTCAATTGTTTTTCCGCTATCAAGAAGAGCTGTTACAGATGAGAAGTTTTCAATGTTTTTTTCTAAGGTTGAAATTTCTTCTTCTGAAGCTTCGGGCATAACCTGAATTAAAAATCCGCCAGATACCTTTACAGAAAGGTCTGTGTCAACAAGTACACCAAGACCTACTGCAGATGGAATTTGCTCTGATATAGCAAAATATCTTGTGAGGTCGTCGCCGATTTCGCCTGATACAAGGGGTATTTTGCCTATATAAGGGTCTTTTAATCCAAGGTCCATAATAACTGTCAGAAATCCGTTTTTGCCCACAATTCCGCCAACATCAAGCTTTCCCTGACTGTTAAGCGGCAGGTCTGCCTTGGGGTTTCCCACACAGCATTTTACATTTGATTTTGAGTCTGTCACAGCCATCATTCTGCCGATGGGTCCGTCACCGTTTGTTTGAAGAGTTATAATGTCTTTTTTGCCTTTTAAGGTTGTTCCCATAATTGCGGCTGCAGTAAGGAGTCTGCCCATAGCCGCAGTGGCGGTTGCACTTGTTTGGTGGTAAACGTGAGCCTGATTTACAGTTTCTGTTGTAACAGCTGCAAATGCTCTTATACTACCTGAGTCTGTAGTTGCTCTGATTATATAATCCATAATTCTACCTCTGTCAATATTAATAAAGGCATTTGTTGTACAAATGCCTTCATAGTTTCTGGGATCCAAGGGCAATGCCCTTGGTCGTTTTAAGGTGGTTCGGAGGGAAATCGAAATCCCTCCGAGAGTTTTTGCTACTTTTGCCTCTGCAAAAGTAGATAAATTCTTCTGTTTAAATAAAACTGACACTTGATATCCTCAATGTAGTTTTTATGCTAAAACAATCAAGCTTAAATTATGATCTGTCATCCACATAAACTATTCTTACTTCGTCAGAAGCAGTTTCTTTTTTGTCACGTGCTGCAAAGAATTTTTCTGCAACCTGTGGGAAAAGAGCATAGCTTAATACGTCTTCTTCACTCTTTGCCATATCCTTGCATTCTTCTCTGTATTTTTCAATTTCAGGTGAAAGAAGGTCTGCAGGTCTGCAGGTAATTACTTTTTCATCTCCGATAGCAAGTTTTCTTACCTCTTCGTTAACTTCACCGGGGAGCTGACCGTATTCGCCGCGGAGAAGACCTTTAGATTCTTTTGAAATCATTTTATATCTTCCCATGAGCACGTTGAGTACAGCCTGTGTACCAACAATCTGGCTTGTAGGAGTAACGAGTGGTGGATATCCGAAGTCTTTTCTTACCTTCGGCACTTCCTCAAGCACCTCGTAGTATTTGTCTTCGGCATTAGCCTGCTTGAGCTGTGATATAAGGTTTGAAAGCATACCGCCCGGCACCTGATAAAGGAGTGCATTCGGGTCAACGTTGAGCACCTTTGGATCAAGAGTTCCTGATGCCTTCATTTTTTCAGCAATCTTTCTGAAGTGTCCAGCTGCGTCAGAAAGCTTCACAAGGTCAAGACCTGTGTCTCTGTCTGTTCCTGCAAGTGTTGCAACAAGAGCTTCAGTTGATGGGTTGCTTGTTCCGTTTGCAAGAGGGGAGAGAGCACAGTCCACAATGTCTACTCCTGCCTGAGCAGCCATAAGGTTTGTCATATCTCCTGTACCTGCGGTGTTGTGAGTGTGCAGATGAATCGGCACACCAACATTTTCTTTTAGCTTTTTAACGAGGCTGTATGCATCGTAAGGCAAAAGGAGGTTTGCCATATCTTTAATACAGATTGTGTCTGCACCCATTTTTTCAAGGTCCATAGCAAGCTTTACAAAGTAGTCTTCGTTGTGCACAGGGCTCTTTGTGTAACTGATTGCAGTTTCACAAATTCCACCGTATTCTTTAACATATTTAACAGCAGCTTCAAGATTTCTCTTGTCGTTGAGTGCGTCAAATATTCTTACAATGTCAATACCGTTTTCAATGGATTTTTTACAAAAGCTTTCTACCACATCATCTGCATAGTGCTTGTAACCGAGGATGTTCTGACCGCGGAAAAGCATCTGCAGTTTTGTATTTGGCATGTTTTTCTTAATAGTTCTGAGTCTTTGCCATGGATCCTCGTTTAAGAATCTCATACAGGAATCAAATGTTGCTCCGCCCCAGCACTCAACAGAGTAGTAACCAATCTGGTCGAGCATCTGAAGAGCAGGAATCATATCTTCAATAGTCATTCGTGTTGCAGCCTGAGACTGGTGAGCATCACGAAGTATAGTATCTGTTATTAATAACTTTGACATAATATCGTTCCTTTCTGTAAAGTTTTGTAATCGCTGCACCCTAAATTATGCAAACAATGCAATAAGCACACCTGCAGCGATTGCAGAACCGATAACACCTGCAACATTCGGTCCCATAGCGTGCATAAGAAGGAAGTTCTTCGGATTTTCTTTCTGACCAACTGTCTGTGAAACTCTCGCTGCCATAGGTACAGCAGATACACCTGCAGAACCGATAAGTGGGTTGATTTTTGTCTTAAGGAACAGGTTCATAAATTTAGCAAGGAGCACTCCGCCTGCAGTTCCCATACCAAATGCAACCACACCCATAACAATAATCTTTATTGTCTGTAAGCTTAAGAATGCATCTGCAGTAGCAGTAGCACCTACAGAGATACCAAGGAATACTGTTACAATGTTCATAAGCTCGTTCTGAACAGTTTTAGAGAGTCTTTCTGCAACACCGCTTTCTTTGAGGAGGTTACCAAACATAAGACAACCAACCAATGGACCTGCAGATGGTACAAATAATGCTACGAATGTTGCAACAACAATCGGGAATATAATCTTTTCTGTTTTTGAAACTTCTCTAAGAGGCTTCATTTCTATCTGACGCTCTTTCTTTGTTGTAAGAGCTTTCATAATAGGTGGCTGAATAACAGGCACGAGAGCCATGTATGAGTAAGCTGCCACAGCGATAGGTCCGAGAAGATGCGGAGCAAGCTTTGTTGTAACAAATATCGCTGTAGGACCGTCTGCACCGCCGATAATACCTATAGAACCTGCCTCAGTACCTGTAAATCCAAGATATCTCGCAGCTATAAAGGTTACAAATATACCAAGCTGAGCTGCAGCACCAAGGAGTAAACTCTTTGGATTAGCAATAAGCGGAGCAAAGTCTGTCATTGCACCAATACCAACGAATATAAGACAAGGATAGATTCCAAGCTTAACACCAAGGTAGAGATAGTCTATAAGACCTGGTGTAATGTTGTTTGTAGCGTTGAATAAATCCCAGTGAACGTGACCGTCAGCAAAGAGCTCTTCGTGGAACATCTCTGCACCTGGAAGATTTGTGAGTAGCATACCAAATGCAATTGGTATAAGAAGAAGTGGCTCAAAGCCTTTTACTATAGCAAGGTATAAAAGCACACAAGCTACGGCAATCATTATAATGCATTTCCAGTTACTTGCGAGCATTGAAAATCCTGTCTGACGAAGGAAGTTTACAATCGCATCAATAGCACTTGAATCCTGTTTTCCAAGCATGTTTTCAAGCACGATTCTCTGTGGCACATATCCCTGAGAGGTTGTGTCTATAACCTCTGGAGAGAGGATGTACTGGATTTCACCGTCTATTACAGGGAAAGCAGAATCTTTGTCATATCCGGGGATTGTAGCCTTGTATGTGTATACAACTTCTCCGCCGGGAGCAATTTCTCCTGACTGAGCAAACTGAGAAAGGTTTTCAAACTGAATTTCATTTTCGTCAAAGCTTGTAATTACCAAAGCAGATGCAAGAATTTTCTTGCTGCCGTTGTTGGCAATAACAATTGACAGAGCGCCTGTTTCCTCGTTGTATTCGTAAGACTTGATGCTCATAGTTGTATCTGTTGCTTCTTGTGTAAAGCCTGTTGCCATGCAGGTGTATGTAAAGCCAATTATCATAACCATCAGCATGACTGCGGCAAATATTCTCTTTTTCATTATATATAGCTCCTTTGTAATAAATATTTTTAATTATTTAATTGTGCAAAGGAGAGCACCTGTTTCAACTGTAGCACCTTTTGTTACACCTACAGATGTAATGGTTCCGTCAACATTTGCCATAATTTCGTTTTCCATTTTCATTGCTTCAAGAATAAAGAGCACCTGACCTTTTTTAACAGCGTCTCCCTCTTTGACATTTACTGAAAGAATAGTTCCTGGCATTGGAGCGTTTACCTGTTCGCCTTCGCCGGGAGCAGTAGCAGGAGCAGTAGCAGGAGCGGCAGCCTGGCTAGGTGCAGGAGCAGCCTGAGCCTTCTTTGCTTCCTCTTCACTTATAAGATCAATAGAAATTGCATATTCTGTACCGTTTACGATTACTTTGTAATTTTTCATTATTTTTTACCTCTTTCTTGTTTAGTTAATTTTTTATACTCTTTTAAATGATGTTACTCTGATGTTGCTCACATCAGTACCGAGCTCTTCGGCAATAACTGCACATATTCCGGCAATTATTTCTTGTTTATTTTCTATAGGGGCTGCCTGAGTTTTCTGTGGTGTCTGACTGGCCTTGGCAGAACCTTCATTTTTCGGAGCAATGTTTTTGCATATAGCACCCATTATAGAGCAGATAATTACGATGCATATAAGACCTATAAAAACTATGCCAATTCCAAGTAATACAACTACACCGTTTGATATTTCCATTATGTGTCCTCCTTTCAGTATGCTTATATAATATGTAAAAAACCCGCCTTTTAAAAAAAGGCCAATATTTTTAACAACAAATTTATTTGTCTTTCATCAGATATGCCACTTCGTTTGGGTTTAGGTGACGCCATTTCCCAAGTGGCAGATTTCCGAGCACTATGTTGCCTATTGCAACTCGCCTTAGTTTTTTCACAGGATAGCCTATAGCGTCAAACATTTTTCGAACCTGCCTGTTTCTTCCCTCGTGAATTGTAAGCTCCACTATGGCATCTTTTCCGTCTGCCCAAAGTATTTTTGCTTTTGCAGGAGACGTTTTTCTTCCATCTATATATACACCTTTTTGGAGTTTGTCCGTGTCTCTGTGGTCGGGCACTCCCCCTATAAGTGCTTCATAGGTTTTTTCCTTTTTGTATTTCGGATGGGTTATTTTCTGTGTAAATTCTCCGTCGTTGCTTAATATGAGCAGTCCTTCGGTGTTTATGTCGAGTCTTCCTACTGGATATACCCTCTGTGGTATGTCTGATATAAGCTCCATTACAGTGCTTCGACCCTCGTCGTCATTTGCAGTTGTCACATATCCCTCTGGCTTGTTGAGCAGGATGTATATTTTTTTCTTTTCCTGTGTGACCCTCTGTCCGTCATATTCCACCATGTCTCCGGGCATAACCTTTGTTCCAAGAGTTGTTACCACCTTACCGTTTACCTTTATTCTTCCGTCGACTATAAGTTTTTCACATGCTCTTCTCGATGCCACATTGCACATGGCAAGGTATTTTTGGAGTCTCATTTCTTCATCCATTTTTGTTGTCCTCCTTGTAGGAAACCCAAATTCCCCCCATTCTGACATTTTATATTATAACCCAAAGAAAATAAAAATACAATATCTTTTTGCCAATTTTTTTCTACATATTATATGTAGCAAATATTAGCCTGTTTATCCGCAATTATTCATCATTAATTATTTTGCCCCTGCAATCGTAGGGAACAGCCTTTAGGATGTTCCGCAAAATAACAATCGGTTTGTCGGAAACCGCCGAACGCTACAATTTAGATGTAATATTATATCTGATGTAGGGCATATTTTTGTAATCGCCCACGGTACATTCATGAATGTACCCTATAATATTGTTTAGTATTAACACATTTTATATATTCTGAATATAGTAATAATATCAATAAAGCAAGGAGGATTACCATGCCGGAAATCATAAGTCTAGAAAAGCTTATTCCCGGGCAAAGAGCCAGGGTATGTCATATAAATACAACCGGTTCTATGAAACGAAGACTTCTCGATATTGGTCTTGTTTCCGGCACGGTAGTAGAATGCATCGGAATAAGTCCAATGGGTGACCCCAAAGCATATCTTATAAGAGGTGCTGTAATTGCCATAAGGAATGAAGACAGCAAGGATATTTGTGTAAAAATATTAAATTAAGACCGGAGGTTTCTTATGGGACGAAGTATATTCTCTACCGGCGTTAAATCTGTTGATACAGAAATTGAAATTAAAAGAGATGATAAAGAGAGAAAGATAATTGCACTGTCGGGCAACCCAAATGTAGGCAAAAGCACAGTCTTCAATGCTCTCACAGGAATGAACCAGCACACAGGCAACTGGCCCGGAAAGACCGTTTCTGTGGCACAGGGAAGCTTTGAAACCAAAAAACATACCTATCATATAGTAGATGTACCGGGTACATATTCGCTCATGGCACACTCTCTTGAGGAGGAGATAGCAAGAAATTATATTTGCTTTGGCAATCCCGATTATGTAGTGGTAGTGTGCGATGCAACATGCCTTGAAAGAAATCTTAATCTGGTACTTCAGATAACAGAAATGCAAAAAAATGTCATAGTATGTGTAAATCTTATGGACGAAGCAAAAAGAAAGGATATACAAATAGACCTTAAGGGGCTGTCAGAAGAACTCGGAGTTCCTGTTATAGACACGTGTGCCAGAAAAAAGTGTGGTCTTAATGTTCTTACAGATACTCTTGATAATGCAGTCGAAAATAAAATATCATTTTCTCCAAAGAAAATATTATATTCTCCCGAGATAGAAACTGCCTGTAAGTTGGTTGAATGTGAGCTTAAAAAGTATGACCTTAAAAATATAAATCTTCGTTGGCTATCCTTAAGACTTATAGAAAATGATAGAAGCCTTATTAAAGAGGCGGGAGAAACCTTGAAAAATTCTGCTTTGGAAAGTGATGATGTTAAAAGCAGCATAAATGATGCAAGAATATATCTTGCCGACAGGGGTATAAATGAAGAAATTTATAAAGAATCTATAGTCTGTGCAATAATCGACCGTGCAGAAGAAATTGCTCAAAATCATGTGAAAACGTATAATGAAAAAAGAAGAGACCTTGACCGCACCATTGACAAAATAATTACAGGTAAAAAGTTTGGATTTCCATTAATGATTGTAATGCTGTTTGCAATATTCTGGTTGACAATAGAGGGTGCAAACTACCCGTCGGCTCTTTTGTCAAAAATGTTTTTTTACATAGAAGGTAAAATTTCAGAATTTTTTATATATGTACACATGCCAAAATTTATTCATGGCCTATTTATAAATGGAATGCTCAGGACACTTTTTTGGGTTGTATCGGTAATGCTTCCGCCAATGGCAATATTTTTCCCGTTCTTTACATTTCTCGAAGATTTGGGATATCTGCCAAGGGTTGCATTCAATCTTGACAAACCATTTAAAAAATGCTGTGCGTGCGGAAAACAGGCTTTAACCATGTGTATGGGCTTTGGGTGTAATGCTGCAGGCGTTGTGGGGTGCAGAATTATAGACTCTCCCAGAGAAAGACTCCTTGCCATTCTTACAAACAATCTTGTGCCCTGTAACGGTAGATTTCCAATGATAATTTCACTCATAACAATATTTTTTGCAAGGTTGGGCTTTGCATCGGGCATTATATCAGCACTTATGATGACTCTCATAATAGTTTTTTCTATTGTTTCTACATTTGTTGTTACGCGTCATTTGTCAAAGACAATTTTAAAAGGCACTCCCTCGTCATACACTCTCGAGCTGCCTCCGTACAGACGCCCTCAGATTGGCAGTATCATAGTTCGCTCTATATTTGACAGAACTCTGTTTGTGCTTGGCAGAGCGGTGGTTGTAGCGGCTCCCGCAGGATTAATTATATGGCTCTTGGGAAATATCCATATAGGTGATGTCAGCCTTATAAACATTTTAGCCGATTTTTTAAATCCTCTTGGAAAATTAATTGGTCTCGACGGTGCTATACTTATGGGCTTTATACTGGGATTCCCCGCAAACGAAATAGTTCTGCCTATTATTCTTATGATTTATACCTCCTGTGGTGCTCTTTCTGAACCTGGGAGTCTTTCGGGGATAAGGGATATTCTTGTGTCAAACGGTTGGGACGGTTTTACAGCTCTTTGTGTAATTGTTTTTTCACTTATGCATTGGCCCTGCTCCACAACTTTATTTACTATAAAGAAAGAAACAGGCAGCTTAAAATGGACTCTTTTGTCTGTTGCAATACCCACAGCTTGTGGAGTTGGATTATGTATGATAATTAATTTTGTAAAATTATTAATTTATATATGATGTGAATTAATAAATATCGTGGGGACGATGACCATAGTGTTACGCAGATAACTTGCTTGTATAAACACTAATTATTTATTGCCTACTTTTGTTGGGACAAAAGTAGCAAAAACCCTCGGGGGAGTTTCGATTCTCCCCCCATCCCCCCACAGACGACCAAGGGCACACCCTTGGAACCAAAAACAAAGAAGGCATTTGCGTAGTCGCAAATGCCTACATCAATTATTCACTATTCATTATTAATTATTAATTAAAAACC
>JAZUPR010000002.1:0-5912 GCA_045605285.1 Clostridia bacterium
ATAACCGATGAATGCATTTTTGTGTTAACTTCATAAAAAGGCATAAGAGCTGATATATCTACATTCACATCTACCAAAAGATTATTTTGAACCTGATTTATGCCGCAAGAGACAAACTCATTTTTAAAATCTATATTTACATTACCATTTGGCGAAACAGTTAGTGGAAGTTTTGGACCCCACGAACCCAGTGCACAATATCCCAAAAGCATACCAAGAGTAATTTCCAAATCATCGTTTGTAATATTGTTGACCTTTTCATTTATTTCAGCACCAATTTTTGATTTCATTAAATTCGCATGATATGGATCAATACTTATACTGTTTATATTTCCGTTTGAATCTTTATCAACAATCATAAGTTCATTAAATGTAAATTTCTGCTCGTCTATACATTCATATACAGCTGTATTTATAATATTATTTACATGATACTCAAGCTGGTTTACGGAAATAGTAGCAACTATATCTCTCATTCCGAGTATGTAAAGAAATAAAAGTGATATAATGAAAAAAGTCAGAAACATTCTTACAAATCGCATAAAAGATTTTTTTATGTAATATCTATATGCAAACATTGTTCTCATACATATCACCCCATATATATTTTATAAACAAATATGGGAAGATGTTACTACCATTTAATTATACACTTATTAATTAGATTTGTCTATGATTTTTTATGATGTAACTATATCTATTGACATTAATTTTAAACTAATATAAAATTAATAACATAAATTATATAAAGGAGATTAGAATATGGATTTTTTAAAATTGGCAAACGAACGATTTTCTGTAAGAAAATTTAAAAATATACACCTTGAAAAAGAGATAATAGACAAGATTATATCCTGCGGACATATTGCACCCACCGGATGTAATCTACAACCACAAAGAATACTCGTACTAAACAAGGATGAATCAATAGAAAAACTTAAAAAATGCACAAAATGCCATTTTAACGCTCCTACAGCAATGATAATATGTTACTGCAAAGACGAATCATGGATTCGTAAGTATGACGGTGCATTATCAGCTCCTGTGGACGCATCAATTGTCACCACACATATGATGCTTATGGCTCATTCACTTGGAGTTGGCTCTTGTTGGGTAATGCATTTTGACCCGGTTGCTACAAGAAATGAATTTGATATTCCTCAAAATTATGAGATAGCTGCGATGTTGATGCTTGGATATCCATCTGATGATGCAGAGCCCATAGATATGCATTCAACATACAGACCTTTAGAGGAAGTTGTATTTTATGAGAAGTTTTAACAAAAAACCTTTAACGGAAATCCGATAAAGGTTTTTTGCCATTAATAATATAATGAACTTTTTAATTTTTATATAATGATTAAAAATACTTATCTTTCTTCTCTAAAATAAGCTAGTCCTAACGATGCGGGAGGCTGATTTTCCTTTTTATCCTTAATACTTGTAATTACAAGTACAAGTATAGTTACAACATAAGGAAGCATCTCGAAAAGTTTTTTGCTGCTTACAGTTATATTGGGGATATATGTTGGTATTACATACAAGAATCCAAATAGAATTGAACCTAATATTGAAATACTTGGTCTCCACATTGAAAAAATAACAAGAGCAATGGATAACCATCCCCTGTCGCCAAATGCATTATTTGACCAAACACCGTTTGCATAGTCCATAACATAATACAGACCGCCGAGACCTGCTATTGCACTACCTACACATGTGGATACATATTTATACTTTGTAACATTTATTCCCGCAGCATCTGCAGTTTCGGGACTTTCGCCAACAGCACGAAGATGAAGTCCTGTCCTTGTTCTGTTAAGAATATATGAGCAAACCAATGCAATTATAATTGCAACATATACTAAAAATCCATAGGACAAAAATACATCCCCAAACCATCCTAGCTTGTCAGAAAAAGGCAATTTTGTCTTAAATATAACACTGGTTGAAGAAAGTGATATTGATGGAACATCTGTATCAACCAGTTTTATAAGAGAACCGCCAAAGAAGTTTCCTATACCAATACCAAAAGTGGTAAGCGCAAGACCTGTAACATTCTGATTTGCTCTTAAAGTAACTGTAAGAAAACAGTATATAAGCCCCATAAGAACAGAACCTATAACAGAACAAATAAGCGGAATTAAAACAGCCAATATCGGATTTAATGCAGCAACACTCTGCTCATATATAAATGAACCTGCAACACCGCTTATCGCTCCAACTTACATTATGCCTGGAATACCAAGATTAAGGTGTCCGGCTTTTTCAGTCATTATTTCGCCTGTTGAACCAAGCAGCAAGGGAGTTCCCTGCATAACTGCTCGCTGAATTATAGTAGCTAACATTTAATTTTCCTCCTTGCCTGTTTTGTTTGATTTAATGGTATAATTTATAAAAAATTCTGAACCAATAATAAAGAAGATAATTATACCTGTTATAATATCAGAAAATGATGAATTAAGTCTGTATACTTCAGAAATCTTAGATGCACCTTTTTCTAGAAAAACAATAAGCAGTGAAGTAAGAACCATAAATACAGGGTTAAATTTAGCAAGCCAAGAAACCATTATAGCTGTAAAGCCTCTGCCGCCAATAGTATCATCCTTTAAAGAATGGTCTGTTCCTGCAACAAGCAAAAATCCAGCTATACCACAGATTGCCCCTGAAATAAGCATTGTTCTGAGAATAACATTTTTTACATTTATTCCAATATATCTCGCGGTTTTTTCACTTTCACCCACAACTGATATTTCATAGCCCTGTTTGCTGTATTTAAGATATACATACATAATCACAGTAAGCAATACAACGATAAGAATATTTATCAGATATTTCTGTCCGAAAAGAACAGGAAGCTGACCAAATTCAAGTGTACGAGGTGTACCTGAACCTTTTGGCACAGACCACTCAAGAGTAAAGTAAGCAACAATCTGAATAGCTATGTAGTTCATCATAAGTGTGAACAATGTTTCGTTAGAATTAAATCTTGCTTTAAACAAAGCAGGAATGAGACCCCATATAGCTCCTGCTATAATGCTGCATATAAGCATTATAGGAATAAGAAGATAATTCGGAACAATTCCACCAAGATATATCATACAGAAAGCTGTTGCAAGTCCACCTATCAAGGCTTGTCCCTCAGCACCAATATTCCAGAATCTCATTTTAAATGCTGGAGTTACAGCAAGAGATACGCAAAGTAATATTGCTGTATTTTGCACTAAATTCCACACAAGTCTCTTTGTACCAAGAGCACCTTTAATCATGGTTGCATAAACTTGTATAGGATTAAGCTTTGTTAGGGTAAAAGTAAGTATTCCGCATACAATAAGAGCACAAACAACAGATAAAATCCTTATTATCCACGCTTTTTTCCAAGAAATATCATCTCTTTTTATAATATGAAAAGCAGAACCGTTTGAAATGTTTTTAATGTTATCTAATACATTATTCATTACTTTCCTCCCCTTCATTATCATTTTCAGAGTGTGTAAATTTTGTCATAAGAAGTCCTATTTCTTCTTTTGTTGTATTTCTCGCATCTACACAACCTGTGATTTTTCCGCCACCGATTACAAGAATACGGTCACAAAGTTCTATAAGAACATCAAGGTCCTCACCAACAAAAATTACAGCAACACCCTTTTTCTTCTGTTTATTTAAGAGGTTATATATTGTGTATGATGAATTTATATCAAGACCTCTTACAGGATATGCAGCCATAAGAACAGTTGGAGCAGAGGCAATTTCTCTTCCGACTAGAACTTTTTGAACATTACCACCTGATAGTCTTCTTACAGGTGTACTTGCAGATGGTGTAACAACCTCTAAACTTTCGATTATATTTTCAGCGAGAGTTTTGGGAGATTTTCTCTGTAAAAATACAGATTTACCTTTCTTGTAGCTACGAAGCATCATATTATCAACAATATCCATATTTCCTACCAGACCCATACCAAGTCTGTGTTCAGGAACAAATGGAAGACGAACACCCATTTCACGAATTTGAAGAGGTGTCTTGTCTGATAGCTCTTCTTTTTCATTTGTTTTTGGGTCAATATATGTAATACTTCCTTTTGTAAGGCGTTGCAGACCGGCAATAGATTCTAAAAGTTCTCTCTGACCGCTGCCTGCAATTCCTGCAATACCAAGAATTTCACCCGATGAGACATCAAAACTGATGTTATCAAGAACCTTAACTCCGTCACGATTTATACAGGATATATTATCTACAGAAAGTCTTGTCTCACAGTTTTGGGGTTCGTCTCTTTCTATATTAAGAGATATTTTCTTTCCAACCATCATTTCTGTAAGCTCAGATTCATTTGTTTCGCTTGTTTTAACTGTGCCTACATATTCACCTTTTCGAAGTACTGCCACATTATCAGAAAGCGAAAGAACCTCGTGCAATTTATGTGTGATAATAATAATTGCTTTTCCGCTGTCACGCATTTTTCGAAGTACATCAAAAAGCTTTACAGTTTCCTGAGGTGTGAGCACAGCTGTAGGTTCATCAAGAATTAAAATATCTGCACCTCGGAAAAGAACTTTTATAATTTCAACAGTCTGTTTTTCAGATACAGACATTTCATATATTTTTTTGTATGGGTCAAGTTCAAAGCCGTATAATGATGTTATTTCATTTATTTTTTCTATGTACTGCTCCATATTAAATCTTTTGTCGTCAAGACCAAGAATAATATTTTCAGCAGCAGAAAACACATCAACAAGTTTAAAATGTTGATGTATCATACCAATTTTGTAATCAAAAGCATCTTTTGGTGATGAAATTACAACAGGTTCGCCATTGATGAACATTTCTCCACTGTCAGGATAGTAAATTCCCGAAACCATGTTCATCAAAGTAGTTTTTCCGCTTCCGTTTTCTCCCAATATAGAAAGTATTTCACCATGACTAACCTTAAGAGAAACAGATTTGTTTGCAATTACATTTCCAAATGTTTTGGTAATGTTTTTTAATTCAAGAGCAACTTTTCCTTTCATAAGCAATCTCCATTTATATTATTTTTTGCATTTTGTTAAATTCATAATTATTTATAAACTTAACAAAGTGTAAAACTTAATATAGGGCGAGATAAAACTCGCCCTATAATAATTTAATTTGAAATTAGAACATGCTGTTAAGCAATGTAATTCCGTCAATCTGAAGGTCGAAGTATGGAGCTGAACGATATTCTGACTCGTGGAAATAGCCATCAGCGATAACTTCTGTATCTTTTTCATAAGCTGCATCTGTATCTACATCTGCAAGATATGATTCAAGTTTTTTGCCTTCAACTGTGAAATTGTTTGTATCAAATACTTTTATTTCACCAGCAATCAATTTTGCTTTTGCTTCATCAATAGCAGCCTGTGTGCCTTCTGCTGCTGCACCTTCGTTAACTTCTGTAAGTTTTACAGAACCAGCTTCGAAACCTTCGCACCAGTCGTATACAATCTGCTCACCTTTCTGTGAAGCTTCAATTATATATTTAAAGTATGGTGACCAGTCAATTCTTGAAGAAACGATAAATGTGTTAGGACATGAGCTCTGTGTGCTACCATTGTATGATACGTTAGGAACACCAGCGTTTTCACAAGCTGTTGGAGCACCCATTGAGTCAGCGTGCTGACTTATAAGTACACAGTTGTTGCTGAGAAGTTTTGTTGCAGCTTCTTTTTCAAGAGCTTCGTCATACCAGCTACCTGTGAACTGTACTTCCATTGTAACAGAGGGGCAAACAGATTTTGCACCAAGGTAGAATGATGTGTAACCTGAAATAACTTCAGCATAAGTATAAGCGCCAACATAACCCATCTTTGCCTGGTCTGCTTTAATCTTACCGCTTTCAATCATTTCGTTAAGTTTCATACCTGCTGCAATACCTGCAAGATATCTGCCTTCATAA
>JAZUPR010000003.1:0-9094 GCA_045605285.1 Clostridia bacterium
CTCTTTTTGCCTACTTCTTCTCTACCTGCCTCAAACTGAGGATTTATGAGTGCAACAAGTGCTCCATTTTCTGATAGCATATTGTATGCTACAGGTAGAACGAGTTTTAAAGATATAAATGAAACATCGATTGATATAAAAGAAATTTTATCCAATGATTCGAGGTCTATATATCTTATATTAGTTCTTTCCATATTAACTACGCGAGAGTCGTTTCGAAGTTTCCATGCAAGTTGACCGTAACCAACATCAATTGAATATACCTTTGAAGCACCATTTTGCAGCATGCAGTCTGTGAAACCGCCTGTTGATGCACCAATATCTGCACAAACCCGATTGGATAAGTCCAGATTGAAACACTTGATTGATTTATCAAGCTTAAATCCACCCCTGGATACAAAGGGCAAAGGATTTCCTTTGATTTCAATCATTTGACCTTCCTTAACCTTGTCTCCTGCTTTATATGCTTTTTGGTCATCTATATAGACACAGCCTGCCATAATCATAGCTTTAGCTTTTTCACGACTTTCTACAAGTCCTCTATTTACAAGTTCTATATCAAGTCTAGAGTTCATATCCGCATAGTTCCTTCTCAATCATTTCAGAAAGTTTTTCCGCTGTCAAAGAATAAATATCAAAGATTTCACTTTGCTTTCCTTGTTTTATAAATTTATCAGGAAAACCAAGGTTTTTGCATTTACACTTGTTTTCCATTGCAATTTGAGAAACAAGTGTGCCCATGCCACCGGCTATCACATTATCTTCGATAGTATATATAATTTTACTTTTGCAATATTCTTTAACCGCATTTTTATCAATTGGTTTAATGGTTCTCAAGTTTAAAACTCCACAGCTAATTCCTTTTAAATTAAGAATTTTTGCTGTGTTTATAGCTGTATCAGTCATGCTTCCACATGCTATAATTGAAATATCGCCGGGTGGAAGTATCTTTTCTGCTGTAGATACTTTAAATGGTGTCTCACTTTCTCTTGACGAAACCACACCTTTTGGATATCTTACAGCTACAGGACCTGTACACTCATTTATCGCATAATAGAACATTTGACGAAGCTCATCATAAGTTGATGGAGTTAAAATAGTCATATTTGGTATGTGGCTAAGATAAGAAAGGTCAAATACACCTTGATGAGTCTCGCCATCATCCCCTACTACACCCGCTCTGTCTATGGCAAATACAACATGTGAATTCTGTATGCAGACATCATGGATAATCTGGTCGTAGGCCCTTTGTAAAAATGTAGAATAAACACAAAATACCGGAACTATTCCTTGACTTGCCATACCAGCAGCCATAGTAACAGCATGTTCTTCTGCAATACCTACATCAAAAAATCTATTTGAATGTTTCTTTTCAAATTCTGAAAGTCCGCATCCTGACTTCATTGCAGCAGTTATGGCAACAACCTTGTCGTTTTTTTCAGCAATTTCTGAAAGAATCATTCCTGTTGCATTTGAATAACTGATATCATACTTGGATGATTGAGTTGTATTTCTGCTTACTCCGTGGTATTTTTCGGGATTTATCTCAGCATCTTTATATCCCGAACCTTTTTTGGTGAGGGTATGAATAACAACAGGTCCATCCACATTTTTAATTTTTTCAAAGATTTCACATAAATTTTTTATATTATGCCCATCAACAATCCCAATGTATTTAACACCAATACTTTCAAAGTATGGTTCAGCAACAGTAGCATACTTAAATTTAGATTTGATTTTTTTCAAGAAAGACGAAAGAGCTTGTCCCTTCTCCCCTTTATCATTTAAAAAACTAGAAACAATTTGTTTTGTATTGAGATATTTTTTGTTATAGCGGATTCTGCTCAGGTGCTCTGATAATCCGCCAACGTTTCTTTCTATAGCCATCTCATTATCATTTAAAATAATAATAACCTTGCACTTTTTCTGACCTATATCATTAAATGCTTCAAAAGTCATTCCACCGGTTAACGCTCCATCGCCAATAAGTGCTATCACATTGTAATTATCGTTGTTTAAATCTCTTGCTCTCGCCATGCCAACTGCGGCGGATATAGATGTGCTGGCATGACCTGCAATAAACGAATCATATGGGCTTTCTTCAGGTTTCGGAAATCCCGAAAGTCCATTTAATGATCTGAGAGTAGAAAAATCATTCATTCTGCCGGTAATTATCTTATGAACATATGATTGATGTCCAACATCAAATATAAGCTTATCTTCAGGTAAATCAAAAACCTTATGTATAGCCAAAGTTAGCTCAACTACGCCAAGATTTGATGCCAGATGTCCGCCGGTAACAAGAACATTTTCAATCAAAAATTCACGAATTTCTTTAGAAAGCTCGTTCAGTTGGGAAAAATCTAATTTTTTTATGTCGTTTGGTGAGTTTATCGTTTGTAAAATCATTATTTTATCTCTTTTCTTTTACGAATATGTTTTTTAAACCATATATAACTAATCCACATTTTTCAACTATTTTGTAACTTTGATTAATAGCAATCGTCTTACAAAAGGCTTTCCCGCCTATAGTAGCACTTGCAACAAATGCTGTAAGTAAAATACTCAATACCTCTGAATTTATATCTGGTACAGTCTGTTTTATATTAAGAATAATTGTAGCCGCAAGCCCACCGGATATTACCCCGGCAATATCGCCTATAACATCATTGCAAAAACTGGATACCTTATCTGCATTTCTAATTAGCATTATAGACTCTTTTGCACCTTTATGTTTTTTTGTTGATTTTGAATGAAACGGGACCTCTGTAGCTGTGGCAACAGCAAGTCCTATTATATCAAAAATTATACCGATAAGTATTACAAACAAAAGTACAAAAAATGCAATTATTAAATCGAGCTTTGTCACAACTGCGTTTGTAAACATATTCATAATAAGTGAAATTAAAAAAGCAATAGCAGTTATTTCTATGAGCCATTTATTATTTCTTTTTATATTTTTCATTATAAACTCCGTTTTTTATATATAAATGGTGGTAATACATAAGGTAAAATTTACGGCTTAGGTTCAGCAGGCTTTCCCACAAAATTACTGGTTCGTCGCCAATCCAGCAGTTCCCTTTTAAAATTTTGTATGTGTCGTTACCGTGCACATCGCTAAACAACCACTTAGTCCGTACTGCAATCCCTTACGTAAAACAGCCTAGGAGATTTCCTCACAGTCAACATATTCCTTAGCCTCTTTTGCAAAAGTGGTTTAAAAGGCAATTATTACAAATTAATGGCCGTTAATTTGTAATATGAACGATTTTCCACCACATTCACTCAAGGCAGGCTACACTGCTCACAGCATATTGTTACCTATACCGCAAAACAGGTTTTATCCCGGTACGTAAGCAGCTTGGTCGTACCAATGCACTAATAACAGCACTAAGGGGTCAAAAATGCTAAAAATCAACATTTATGCCCCATCATTGCCTACATATTCGGGTCTCCACGGAAAAAGGGTCAACGCCCACATGCCATTGCGGATCGCCCTTAAACCTTAACTCCCAGCATCAACCCCAAACTGGGCGTAAGAAGCAAACACCAGGAACTTCATCGATATGCCCTTTAATGGATTTTTAGGCCCATCTTAAAAAACATATTGACTGACTAGGATACTGCACCACCATTTATTTTTTAATTAAATAGTTTTTTATGAAAATCACACAAAAATGAATTTTCATTAAATGACGATATGATTTTATATGCTTTTTCTGCGTGAAAATCAAGTTTTTCTTTTGCCTTATCTCTTCCAAGAATATTAAGGAAGTTTGGACAGTCATTTACATCCTCTGCATCCTCTTCTTCGTCCTCAAAATCATCTCTTATTTGGAAAGCAAGACCAAGATTATAAGCATATTCTTCAAGTAACTTGATTTCGCTTTCATCGCACTCTGCAAGGATGGCACCTGATATGATAGAAGCTCTTATCAATGCCATTGTTTTCTGTTCAATAAGATGAATAAGCTGGTTTTCTGTAACATTATTGCATTGTGGCAGTTTAAGGTCTATAGCTTGTCCGTTTACCATACCATATACACCTGAACAATTTGCTATAACTTTCATAGCCTTAACCTTATTTGCATCACCATTAATACATTGGTCGCACATAATTTCGTAAGATAGATTCAAGAGTGCATCACCAGTAAGAACAGCGTTTCCTTCTCCATATTTTTTATGACAGCTCGGCATACCTCTCCTTGTATCAGCATTGTCCATGCATGGAAGATCATCATGAACAAGAGAATATGCATGTATTAATTCAATTGCTGTTGCAAAAGGCATAGCTATAGATATATCTTTGCCAAACAATGTACATATTTCTGTACAAAGTATTGAACGGAGTCGTTTTCCACCGTTTAATACAGAATACTTTAATGACTCTAAAAGTGTAGCCTCAACACCTTCTAAGCTATCAAGATAGTTTTCAATGTATAAATCAATATTTTTTATTTTATCATTGTAAATATTAGAAAAACTCATTTTCAATCCTCTTTTATATCATTAGTCTCCGAAATAATTTTAATTTTTTGCTGGGCATCTTCGAGAAATTTTACACATTTTGAAGATAGCTCAATACCCTGCTCATACAGCTTTATACATTCATCCAACGATGTATTGCCTGATTCAAGCTTGTCAACAATATTTTCTAGTTCAACCAAATTATTTTCAAAATTATCAGCTTTCTTTGTCATAATCTACCTCGGTATTGTTATAAATTTTATTTGCAACACATTCTGCACATCCGTCTTTTACAATAAGAGAAAATTTATCTCCATTCTTTAAATGTTTTGTACTTGAAATAATTCCGTTATCACCCTTGGCTACAGAGTACCCTCTCATCATTGTCTTTAGCGGACTTAACGAATCAAGTATATTGCAAATTGATTCAAAATGCTGCGTCTTTTTGTCTAATGTAATTTTAAAAGATTTTTCTATAGAGTCAATAAAATTATCTATAGAAATTTTATAATCATCAATCTTTCTTTGAAAAATATCTTTAAGATTTTTTGATAATATATTATCTAGTTTTTGTTTTTTTAAGTTTAAAAGATATATAAGGGATTGTTTTAAATCATATTCATATCCCTTGATTTTTACAATTATTTCGTTAATATCAGGAACAGCAAGTTCTGCTGCAGCAGACGGTGTAGGAGCACGAAGATCCGAAACAAAGTCAGAAATTGTAAAATCAGTCTCATGTCCCACGGCAGATATCACAGGAATTTCAGACAAGAAAATTGCATCTGCAACAATTCTTTCATTAAAAGCCCACAAATCTTCTATGGAGCCTCCTCCGCGTCCTATAATCATAACATCAACTTTTTTTTCGCGATTAAAAAAATTAATTCCGTCTGATATAGATTGCGCAGCACCAACCCCTTGAACCAATGCCGGATATACTATAACCTCAGAAACAGGATATCTTCTTTTGAGAACACTTAAGATATCTCTTAATGCAGCACCCTCTTGCGATGTAACAACACCAATTGAGGAGGGATATTTTGGCAATTGTTTTTTGCGGGATTCATCAAAATATCCAAGTTCACCAAGAACTGTCTTCATTTTTTCAAAAGCAGCATACAACTCCCCTATCCCATCAGGAACAAGAGAGTTAACATATAGCTGATATACCCCATCTCTTTCATATACAGACACTTTTCCAAAGGCAATAACTTTCATTCCGTTTTCGGGAGTAAATTTCAGCGCGGATGAATAGGTTGAAAACATAACACACTTTAAAGTTGCATTATCATCCTTAAGAGTCATATATATATGACCGGAACTGTGAAATTTAAAATTAGAAATCTCGCCTTTAATGTATATATTTGACAGATTAATGTTGCTGTCAATATATCTTTTTACATAGTTATTTAATTGGCTGACTGATATAACCTGCACAATTAAAATCCTCCAAATTTAATTGTCAAATTTAGACAATACACCGTTTATAAAGGACGGGGATTGATCATCTCCGAATTTCTTTGCAATTTCAACCGCTTCATTTACAGAAACTTTGTATGGTACATCATCTACATACATAATCTCTGTAGCAGATAGTCTCAAAATTGCCAAATCAACCTTGGACAATCTTTCGATTTTCCAATTTTTTAGTGAATCGCTGATTTTATTATCAATAAAGTCTATATTGTCAAAACATGATTTTACAACATTTTTAACATATGCTTTGCCGGCATCCGACAACGATTCATCCCGGTTTATATCAAAATTAAAATCCACTCTCTCAATCGCTCTGTCAAATCCGTAAAATGGAATTTCAAAAATCAATTTAAAGGCGTTTTCTCTTGCTAATCTTCTGCTCATATGTTCCTCCGAAACAGTTTGTACTAAACTGTTATTCAGTCTCTTCTGCTTGTGTAATTTCTGCGTTATCTGTTTGTTCCTTGCCCTTTGGCTGAATAACTCCTACAACATGCACATTGACTTTTGCAACCGAGAGTCCGCTCATTAGTTCAACAGATTTTTTTACATTATCTTGTACATTCCAGGCAACCTCAGGAATTTTAACACCGTATTCAACTTCAATATTCACATCAAGAACAAGTTCTTCACCACTTATAACTTTAATGCCTTTACCAAAATTTTTTTTACCTAGTTTCTGAGCAAATTCACTGAATGTACCATTTACACAGCTTACCCCTTCAATTTCTGATATTGCAACAGTAGCAATTGTTGCAATTACCTCGTCTGAAATTTTAATGTTACCGGAAAATCCTGTCATTTGTTCTTTATCTGCCATATTTAAATCCTCCTAATAAAACTAAATTTACATTTATTTTTTATTAAATACAGAGTATTTTACAATAGTATATCACAAAAATCACTTAACTGCAACTATTTTTATATTATTATTCATACATTGTTCATAAACTATATCCCTTATTTTTGCTGTATCTGCATTAGTTAGTTCATTATCATTTTTTACAACTACATTTACAGATTCATCGCCTATGTATACAATACAATCCTTGTATCCTTTTGCAATAATTAACCCTTCACAATTTGCTTCTTTTTCCATATTATCAGATATTATAGCCAGTTTGTCCTCTGCTTGTTTTTTTGACTCAGGAGTCGTCGAAGAATTGTTAATAGTCTCATTCAAAAGATCAATACTACCTGCCCTTTGTGTTTCACGATTTATTCGTGTTTTTTTAAAATAATCTTCACCTTCGGCATCTGATACCGGTGTTGTTGATACAAGCTTTGCCTCACCAATCGGAACAAATTCTTCTGATTCATCTAAAGAAGCAACCTTTTCATTATCTTGTATGTAGCACACATATCCTGTTACACCAAGCATCAGAGCAAGAAGTGAAATAATAACAACTTTTTTCTTAATAATCATAATCATATTCTCTCCAAATTCTTAATATATTACACGAACCTTATTTATTTTTACCCCCAGAAGTGTAGATACAGCTTCTTGAATTTTATATGATATCTCTTCATTAATATCTTTAGCACAAATGAGTGCACCTCGCACAACAGGAAGCTTTTCGGATTTTATAAAAGGGGTTTTATCGGATGCATTTCCAACATATTTTTTCTGAAATGTTCTTTTTGAGGTATCCTCTAATCCGGATACGGTTTGTTCATAGTCATATTCTAATATTTTTTCTCCGTATGTATCATAGGTTATGATTACTGACACCTCCTTAAGAGAATAAGTTTTTTTTATAACTGATTCAATTTTTTTCTCAATATCTAAACTTTGAACTTTTTCTTTGTTTTCTGGCAAGGAAAGGTTTGGTTGTGGTAATAACATCATTAATATCCCTGCAAGTAAAATAAAAAAGATAATTTTTTTTGATTTTAAAATCGTAATAAAATCAATCATATTTTACTCCAATCCGTCACATTGTTCTGTTATCAATTTATTATTTGTTTCTGCAACACCGTTGATTTTGTCCATCATTTCATCATAAACACTTGAGTAATCTGTAACAATACTTGAAAAATCATTTCTTAATACGCCGGTCAAAATCAAAAATATGTAACATACAAGTATAATATTTACAAGACGAATATTCTTTTTGTCAGGCGAAATTATTGATATTACAGAAGAAAAAAACATTAAACCAATAATGACTGTCAAACTATTTTTCATTATGTTTATCCTCCCGAAACAGACATCATAATGGAAATACCTATTACAAATGATATAACCGTAGACAAAATAATTATTGCTAATTCATTTATACAAACACCAAAACAATTTATTATTTTTGAAGTGCTATCATCTGAAAATAAATCAAAGAAAAATGCACTCAGTTTTATAAATGCAGAGCAAATAAAAATATATAAAACAGGAGATAAACAAACTGCAACAAGAACAATTGCCAAAAATAATCCAATAGTGTTTTTTATTACAAATATTGCTCCTATAATTGCACCTAGCGAATCTGAAACATATCCCCCTACAACAGGAACAGCCCTTGAAATTGTATATTTTACACCGTTTAAAGCAATTTTTTCTGTTGTATATGATGCAGATTGGGTAAGTTTAATCATACATACAAACAGTGATGCAAATATTCCTATAAACCAATTTAAAAAATTTAACAAGACATCAGATATCCTACTTATATGTAAGTCTCCTATAAAGTCTGAAAGAGACAAGGCTGTACACACAGATGTAAGAGGCAGAAAAATCTTTGTACAAAGAAATTGAAATATTGTAATAAATAGCAAAAATACCGACTCTGATATTAGTATTCCCTTGTTTGCAGCTGTACTAATACCAACAAACAAAGGAAAAGATATTTTGAGTATGTTAAAAATATTAATTATAACATTGTTTGCTATTGAATACAGGTTGATATAAAATTTAATAAGCACTAAAGAAACAGCACACGAGAGTATGACTCCACTGTTATATTTATCATCAACAGATATGTAATTTAATAGTGCTGATGCAATACATAACGCCAACAAAGTATACATAATTTCTTTATGGTAATCTAACAATAATTTTATACTGTCAATAAAATAATTATATATATCATAAACACCACCTTTAAAGTCACCAAGACATAGTCTATCTAATATATCCTGTATATCAAACTCA
>JAZUPR010000004.1:0-2636 GCA_045605285.1 Clostridia bacterium
AGGTATTGACAATTTAATCCACATAAGCTATAATAATTTCTGTTGTAAATAAGAATATATGCGCCATTAGGTCAGCTGGTAGAGCACCTGACTCTTAATCAGGGTGTCCTGGGATCGGGTCCCCGATGGCGCACCAAAGCAAAAAGACATACCTTGTGTATGTCTTTTTTGTTTTGCGTATAGTCAGAGGGGACTCGAACACTGAGAGGGCTTGGAGCGTGAAAAAACACCCTGTTATCAAATGATAACAGGGTGTTGATTTTTTTATTAAAGAGCAGCTTTTGCTTTTTCTACCAAAGCTGTGAAAGCTGCAGGATCTGCGATTGCAATCTCAGAAAGCATCTTTCTGTTCATGTTTATGCCAGCCTTTTTAAGACCATTCATAAACTGTGAGTAGTTTATGCCATTTAATTTTGCAGCAGCGCTGATTCTTGTGATCCAGATTCTTCTGAAATCTCTCTTCTTCTGCTTTCTGCCAACGTAAGCATATACCAATGATTTCATAACCGCCTGTTTAGCAGTTCTGAAACATTTTGATTTTGCACCTCTATATCCTTTTGCGAGCTTTAAAACTCTTTTGCGTCTTTTTCTTGTTGCTAATGCACCTTTAATTCTAGCCATTTCCGATGCCTCCTCCTATATCTTATTTATACAATATCAGTCTCTTGATTGTAGCAGCATTTGCGCTTGTAGCATAAGCCTGCTTTCTCAAAGCTCTTTTTCTCTTTGTTGACTTCTTGGTCAATATGTGTCTTCTGAACGCTTGGTTAAGTTTAACCTTTCCTTTTTTGGTAAGATTAAATCTCTTTGCCGCACCTCTGTGAGTTTTAATTTTTGGCATTGATTATACACTCCTTCCAGTATTTAAAATTTAATTTTGCTTAGGCACAACTACCATTGCCATATTTCTTCCTTCGAGTTTAGCCTGTTTTTCAACATTTCCAACCTCAGACAACGCCTCAGCCACACGCTCTAAAACTTCTTGTCCGAGTGACGCGTGATGAAGCTCTCTGCCGCGGAATTTAACGGTAATCTTTACTTTATCACCAGATTTCAAGAATTTTGCCGCCTGATTAACTTTTGTGTTGAAATCGTGCACATCTATAGATGGTGACATTTTGACTTCTTTTACATTGACAACCTTCTGATTTTTCTTTGTCTCTTTCTCACGCTTTGCCTGTTCAAATCTGTATTTACCGTAGTCCATAATTTTACACACAGGTGGTTTTGCCTGTGGTGAAATTTCTACGAGATCAAGATTTTTCTCTTCGGCTTTTGCCAAAGCATCTTTTACAGATACAATGCCGAGCTGTGAACCGTCAACATCAATCAATCGTACTTCTTTGCCTTTAATTTCTTCATTAATCAAACACTCTTTAATACTGATGGTAAAGCACCTCCAAAATAATCTTTGCAAAAAATTGCATATAAAAAAGTGGGCGAAATCCACCCACTTATAAACAAAATTACAAGTTATTAACCATACGAATCTGATTATCCGCAGGTGAGAAGTGGACTTCTGCTTTGCTTTCTAAAGTATTATATCACCTAATTTTTGGTTTGTCAACAGTTTTTTGCTTAAAGCGGAGAATTTCCATAACTTTTTGCATCAACTGAAAATATACATCTGATATTGGGATTGGCATTTACTCTCCCTATAAGGTACAAGGTGTTATATTTACCCTTTTGAACTCTCTGGTAGCCACAATTTAATATGACCCTATCTTTATTGCCCTCTTTTACTGAAAAATCATAGGTTTCGGGAATCATACATATATATCTGCTTATACCAAGATAGTCTACATCGCCCAAGATTTTATATTTATTTGCATAAATATCGGCGTTGGAAATATCGGGAGAAAGATTGCAGACTCTTATATTTCCCGAATTTTCCTGACCCTCACCTGTATTTTCCTTTATTCCGTAAAGGCTTATATCGTCGCCCATGCAAAGTGCTGCCACGGTATATATAGCACCGTTTTCAAAATTTAATGATATAGAGCCTGATTCACCGTCCTTGCAGCCAAGGCAGGAAACCGAAAATTTCTTTGTTCCGTTTATATCTGAATACGGGGTAAACTGGCCAAAGGGAAGATTATTTACTACCGCCTTACCATCTATAAAAAATGTTATTTCTCTGCCGAGGCAATCTGCGTTTAAAAATCTTATATACGATTTATTCATAAAATACACATCTCCTAATAATTATTTATATCTGAATTATTTAGATTTTCATTACCATATTGTCTGTTAAATATCTCAATCAACTGGTTTAATTTTTCTTCCACACTATTTAGTCGACGGACAAAATCCACATTGACATTCATTCCCCCGCAACTCTGTGCATAGTATCCCTCAACCTCTGTGGGATAGGTCTTTTCATCATTGGAAAACAGATTTGATATCATAGCGTCTCCTACAATTTGACCGTCGTCGTGCAAGAGTACATTATTTACACCAATGCACAACCCGTTTTTTCGAAATCTATATGAGCCATAAGACTCTCTGCCTTTTCTTATATTATCTATAGTCTGAACAGGAGAAAAGGATAGCCCCCCATCGTTGCTTTTGCACTGTGCACTTTCGACATCATCGCAAAACTGGATAATAACCGTATTTTCAGATACAATAATACA
>JAZUPR010000005.1:0-1596 GCA_045605285.1 Clostridia bacterium
TAATTAGAAAGTCGTCACAGACAGACTATTATGAATATGGAGACGTATCGAAGTGGTCATAACGAGCACGATTGGAAATCGTGTTGCCGTGATGAGCGGCACGTGGGTTCAAATCCCACCGTCTCCGCCAAACAAAAAATGAGTACCTTGTGTACTCATTTTTTGTTTGCATAAAATAGTTGGGATTTGAACCCTAAGAGGGCTAAAGGTTTCAAAATATAAAGACCGAAATCTTTTGATTTCGGTCTTTATATTATTTGTTTTTATTTGATAAAAGGATATGTCTTCTGTTTTTAATTTCTTCCGGCATAGGCTTTATATCTCCTGATGCCTTAAGTGCCATCTTTGTCATCAAAGGTCCTACAAGTTCATATATAAGAACTGCAAAAAGAGTAATATTTCTAATCATATTTGCCTCAGGTCCAATCTGCATTGCGGTAACACACATACCAAGAGCAACACCAGCTTGCGGCAAAAGTGTGATACCAAGATATTTGCATATCTCAGGAGAACATTTTGTAGCTTTTGCACTTATATATGCACCATAATATTTTCCAAGAGAACGGAATATGATATAAACAATACCAAGTATTACTATTGCATAGTCTGTAAAAACACTCAATTCAAGCTCGGCTCCGCTTATAACAAAAAATATTGCAAGTAAAGGAGAAGTCCATTTATCAGATGCATTCATAATATTTTCTGAAAGCGGACATATATTACAGAATACTGTTCCAAGCATCATACAGGTAAGAAGCGATGATGCAGTTACATGTACAGGACCAATATGGAAATCAATAGATGTAAGGGCTACGGTAAGAAAAACAATTGCTATTGTCATATTTAGTCTGTTTGTGTTTGAATTAAAAAGTTTTTCCATCCATGTAAGAACCGCACCGAGGATTGCTCCAAGTCCCAATGAAAATACAATTTCAACAATCGGGTTTAAAATGATAGATATCATATCTACGTTACCCATAACAAGAGTCTTTGCTATACCAAATGAAACAGCAAACACAACCAGGCCAACCGCATCGTCAAGAGCAACTATCGGAAGAAGAAGTCTTGTCAAAGGTCCGTCAGCCTTATATTGTCTTACAACCATTAATGTGGCTGCCGGTGCAGTTGCTGTAGCTATAGCACCAAGTGTAATAAGCTGCGGAACAGATAATTTATCAGGCATCATAAGATGGAAGCAATATAATGCAACATCCACAAGCAAAGTTGCCATGAGGGCCTGGAATATACCGATAACCAAAGCTTGCATACCTGTCTTTTTCAGTTCTGAAAGGCGAAACTCACTTCCTATGGAAAAGGCAATAAAACCAAGTGCTATTTCTGAAAGAACAGACATTTTTGCAACATCTTCTGCAGAAGAAAAACCAATGCCAATATGATTTAAAGCACCAAGGCAATACGGTCCAATAAGCACTCCTGCAATAAGATATGCTGTTACAGCAGGTAATTTAAACACTTTAAGCAATCTTGTCATAAGAAGACCTGCAAGAAGTGCTACAGATACTGATAAAATGACATTCATTTTAGTTAATCCTCTTTTCTGAAATATACTGATAAAATAATAAGTCCTTAAAAAAT
>JAZUPR010000006.1:0-1506 GCA_045605285.1 Clostridia bacterium
CCTCCGTATTCTGATGTGATATCTCCTCCGTAACCTGCCCTTTGAAGAGCCAGAGTCACATATTCTACATATACATTGTTGTCTCCTTGCTGCAATGGTATTATCATATTAAAATCCCTCCTTTTTAATATATATTACAAAATATTCATATTACCACTTGCATTAGAGATATTTTATGGTGTATAATATAGTCAAGAAGTTATGACTAAATGACAAAATCAGGAGGACAAAAAATGGACTTTTTTTCTCTGTTGACACTTATTGGCGGACTTGCCCTCTTCCTTTACGGAATGGAGGTCATGGGAGACAGTCTGAAAAAACTTGCGGGAGGAAAGCTTGAGAGCTTTCTTGCAAAGCTTACTTCAAACCGATTTAAAGGTTTTCTTCTCGGACTCATTGTTACAGCAGTTATTCAATCATCATCAGCCACAACTGTTATGCTGGTGGGCTTTGTAAACTCAGGTATAATGAGACTTGGTCAGACCATAAGTATCATTCTCGGTGCAAACATAGGCACCACAGTTACTTCCTGGCTCTTGAGCCTTGGAGGCATAAGCGGAGAAGCGTTTTTTATTAAAATATTAAAACCCACATCATTTTCACCTATCCTTGCCGGAATAGGCGTTGTTATGTATATGATGTGTAAATCCGACAAGAAAAAGGATATCGCATCAATACTTATAGGTTTTGCGGTACTTATGTTTGGAATGGACACCATGAGTGGTGCTATGAGTGGATTAAAGGATGACCCTGCATTTGCAAAATTGCTTATAATGTTTTCAAATCCAATAATGGGCGTTATAGTCGGAGCTGTATTTACAGCTATTATACAGTCATCATCAGCATCTGTCGGTATTCTTCAGGCACTTTCTCTTACTGTTGCAATTCCGTATTCAACAGCTATTCCAATTATCCTTGGTCAGAATATCGGCACAACCATAACACCGATTATCTCATCTATAACAGGTAATACCGACTCAAAGCGTGTTGCAATGGCATGTCTTTATATAAAGGTTATCGGTGTTGTTGCAGTAGGCGGAATTTTCTATCTGCTTAATGCATTTTTGGGATTTGATTTTATGGGACAAAATGTTTCCATTATTGCCATCGCTTTTATTCACACCTTGTTTAATGTTTTGCACACCATAATAATTATGCCATTCTGCAACCAGATGGAAAAACTCACCATTGCAACTGTAAAGGGCAAGAAACAAAAGGAAGAGGACGAAGAGGACGAGGGTGTGTTTGCACTTCTCGACAGCCGATTCCTTGCAATGCCTGCATTTGCCGTTGAGCAGTGTCACGATCTTGTGTCAAAAATGGCAAAAATATCAAAAGAAGCTCTTATCAGCTCCACAGAGGTTCTGAAGTCCTTTGACACTCCAAAGGTTGAGGCTGTTAAAGCACTTGAGGGTGTTGTAGACAGATACGAAGACAGGGTTGGCTCATATCTTGTAAAACTTGCAGAAAAAAATGTCTCTGCTAAAGACAGCAAGGCTATCACAG
>JAZUPR010000007.1:0-6447 GCA_045605285.1 Clostridia bacterium
TCGTTTTTAAATGTGATTCCGTTGAAGACGCCATTTTCGTCGTAGGATGATTCGATAAAATTATCTGCAACAGTTTTCTTCTCTTCCACCTTCACTGCCTTGGCTTTTTCAGGAGCCTTAGCATTTTCATGATAAACCTCACTCACGTGTCCTTCCTGAGGATTAAATACTACTCCGTGGAATTCACATCCACCCTGTGATGCAGCAATCATTCCGTGAGGGATGATACTGTTGTAGAAAATAGAATCTCCCTCGTGGAGAATATCTATATGGTTACCAACCTGAACCTTAAGCGAACCCTTGACAATAACATCAAATTCCTGACCATTATGTGAATCGAGCTTTAATGGTGCATTTTGTTCCTCGGGAATATATGGAAATTTAACAAGAAAAGGCTCTGCAAGTTTATCTTTAAACTTAGGGGCAAGATTGTTGTAAACAACGCCGTGTTTTTTTACAATCTTCATTCCCTCACCCTTTCTGGTAATTACAAAGGATGAAAGGGTTGAACTTGTACCCTCTAAGATATCTACTACTTCTACTCCGCAGGCTTTTGCACATTTATAAATAAATGTAAAGGAAAAATCTGTCTCGCCTTCTTCGAGAATTTTATAATCCTCAACTGTTACTCCTGTAAGTTTTGCAAGTTCTTCAGGTGTATAGCCTTTTGCTTCACGCAGATCTTTGATTCTGCCTGCAACTTCCTTTAAATTGTAATCCATTGTTGTGTCTCCTTTCATTTTCGCAAACTTTTAGTTTGATACGAATTTGAATAAAACAAAAAACTCGTCTCAAAGAGAACTTTGAGACGAGTTATTAAACCCGCGGTACCACTCAAATTACGGAAAATTCATTCCGTCACTTACCGGACTCTGACAAGTCCTTTGCCTTAACGCAGCAATACGGAAGGAGTCTACTTGGAAAAAACCTTTCGGTCCTTCGACTCAGAGGTGATGGGTCACTGGAAAGCTCTGCCATTGCCTCGCACCACCCGGCAACTCTCTCAAGGCTTCACAATCCGACCGTCCTCGTCACAGTCGTTTTTGTGATATTCAAATTTAATATGAATTTTAGCACACGAAAATATAAATGTCAATAGTTTTTTAAAAAAAATTTTATTTATTCAATCCAAGCTTCTCTGCGGACTCTTCTCGCATTTTATATTTAAGAATTTTTCCTGCTGCATTCATAGGAAATTCGTTTACAAACATAAAATATCTTGGCACCTTATGTCTTGCAATATATGCGTTTCCGAATTCTCTCATTTCGTTTTCATCGGCAGTTTCGCCTTTATGAAGAATAATCCATGCACAGCATTCCTCTCCATATCTTTCATCAGGCACACCGACAATCTGAACATCTCTAACCTTTGGATTGGTAAGATAAAACTCTTCAATTTCACGGGGATAAAGGTTTTCTCCGCCTCGGATAATCATATCCTTAAGACGACCTGTAACCTTGTAATACCCATCAGAAGTTCTCATACATATATCCCCTGAGTGAAGCCAGCCGTCTTCATCTATAGCCTGTGCAGTTGCCTCAGGCATCTTATAGTAGCCTTTCATTATATTAAAGCCTCTGGCAACAAATTCGCCGCTTTCACCATCGGGAAGTTCTTCGCCTGTTTCAGGGTCTATAATCTTACACTCTACCCCTGGAAATGCACTGCCGACAGTTTCAACACGATGGTCTATGTCTTCATTTACCTCTCCCATTGTGCACCCTGGAGAAGCTTCTGTCTGACCGTAAACAGATATGATTTCTTTCATATTCATTTCATCAGCAGCTCTTCGCATTAAATCTGCAGGACAGTTTGCACCTGCCATAATACCTGTTCGCATATATGAAAAATCTGTTTTTGCAAAGTCAGGATGATTAAACATAGCTATAAACATTGTTGGCACGCCGTTAAAGCAAGTTATTCTCTCATCATTTACACAAGCAAGAGACGACTTTGGTGAAAAATAAGGTATAGGACAAAGTGTGCCACCATGAGTCATCATTGATGTCATGGAAAGCACCATTCCAAAGCAATGGAACATTGGCACCTGAATCATCATACGGTCTGCAGTGGACAAATCCATTCTGTCGCCTATGGTTTTTCCGTTGTTTACAATATTTCTATGGGTGAGCATAACTCCCTTTGGAAAACCTGTTGTACCCGAGGTATACTGCATATTGCACACATCATCGGGCTTAACAAGGGACGCGCGTCTTCTCACTTCTTCACGCGGAACAAGGGATGAACGAGAGAGCATCTGCTCCCAAGTGAGACAGCCATCCATGGAAAAATCGACAGTTACAACATTGCGGAGGAACGGAAGATTTTTTGAATAAAGAGGTTCACCCGGATTAAGGTTTTCAAGCTCAGGGCAAAGCTCTCTAATAATCTCTTTATAGTTAATATCCTTGCAATATTCAATCATAACGAGAGTGTGAGTATCGGACTGCTTGAGAAGATACTCAATCTCGTGAATTTTATAAGCGGTATTTACAGTAACAAGCACCGCACCGATTTTTGTGGTCGCCCAGAAAGTTACAAACCACTGCGGAACATTTGTTGCCCACACAGCAACATGGTCTCCTGCCTTTACACCAAGCGATATAAGTGCTGCGGCACACTCGTCCACATCTTTTCTGAACTGTTCGTAGGTTCTGGTATAGTCAAGTGTAGGATATTTAAATGCATACTGATCGGGGTAGGTTTCTGCCATTTTGTCAAGAACATCTGAAAATGTAGCTTCTATGACATCATATTTTTTCCACACAAATGTACCTGTTTTTGACCTGTTATAGTAAGCACGGTCATAGCTCTTTTTTTCTCTTTTAAGAGATGAAACATAGTTTGCAAAATGAGTCAGGACAATGTCTGCATCATTTATCTCTTCATTCCACGCAACACAAATATATCCCTCGTAGTTGAGCGATGAAAGTGCATTGATAAGCTTTTCAACGGGAAGGTCTCCCTCGCCGATTAACACAGTTTTATTGTCCTTCATATCTCCAAGGCGAACATATTTTATATATGCACCAAGGGTCTTTATTGTTGTTTCTGCGGTTTCTCCCGCACCAAAATATGTGCCTCTGACATTCCATGAAACGCCTATTGCAGCAGATGAAAAATAGTTTATAATATCTATGACCTTTTCAGTATTTGAAAGATAACCTACAGTTTCAAAAAGAATTCCTATATCTGCCTTTTCAGCTCTTTTTATTCCAGAGTCAAGCTTAATTTTGAGTACATCAAGTGCAGTCTCTTTTTCAACTGTCACAATAATATTTGAAACGCCTGCATTTTCTGCCATTTCAACATACTTTAAAACGATATCTGAATTTACATCATCGCTTTCAAGTGAAGATGGCATACGAAGAGCAGACACAGAAAGATTTCTGTTTAAAAGCTTTCTCTTTGCATCGGCAACTCTTTCACGACGCAATATGCTGTCGTGATGAGATGAGCGTTCCTTTATGGCATCGTATATTTCAAAGCCTTTGAATCCATAATCGTAGGCATAACGGCACATATCGAGGAAAGATGATCTATTAACATTTTTCGTTGAAAATACAATTTTCATTTTAAGCCTCCTCAAAGACTATCTTATTGAGAGCATTGATATATGCCCTTATACTTGCTGCAACAATGTCTGTAGAAATTCCGTTTCCTGAATAAAGCTTTCCGTTGTTGCGAAGTCTTACAAGAGCAGAGCCAAGAGCCTCCTTACCCTCGGTTACAGACTGAACCTGATAGTCATCAAGCTCATAATGATGGCCTATGCATTGTTCAATAGCGCGGAAAACAGAATCTATAGGGCCATCGCCGCTGCTTACACCTGTCATAATTTCATCATTACATTTAAGGGTAACCTGCGACATAGAGCCTGTAACATTACTGCTTGTTGTTGTGTAGCTCTCGAGGTGATATGTAGACGGAGCCTGCATTGCAGAGCTGGCAATAAGAGCTTCAAGTTCTTTTGCTCCCACAGCTCCCTTTTTTTCACAAATCTGCATAAGTGCTTTATGAACATTTCCGCAATCAGATTCGGAAAGGTCATAGCCCAAAACACCAGCGGCATTAGCAACCTGAGATATTGTAGCATCGGAGTCGAGAAGAATTTTCTTTTTCTCGCTTACGATTTCTTCTGCCTCATAAGCCTGATGATTTATACTGGAGAGAAGTTCGTCAATACTTGCATGTATTTTTGTGTTTACAAGACCTGTTTCACAACTTATTCTTGAAGAACACACACTTATGGCATCGCTGATTTTGCCTGTAAGAAGTGAATCATTTCCTGCCATGGTGCATTTGAGTCCGTCAGCACCTGCAGCTGCGGCAGATATTGCACATGCTACTGCCATATTGATGTGGTCTGAAACCTGCACATACACAGGGACACTCACATTGTCTTTTACCAATTTAACAAGTGATGCTATCTCATCGGGAAGTGATGAACCTGCATCGTCACAAACTGTTACAACTGTTGCTCCCATGCTTTCTGCCATTTTTACCGATTCCACAAGAAAATCCTCGTCAGCTCTTGTAGCATCAAGGGCACAAAACTCCACATCTGCGCACAGAGACTTTGCATATTTAACAAGCTCCTGTATTTTCTGAAGCATTTTTTCTGATTTTACATGATATGAATACTCCATCTGCACAGTTGAAACGGGCACCTCTATCTGAAGTCTTGGATTTGCCGCATCCTTTATGCACTCCCAAGCTTCTTCCACTTCTTTTTCAGTAAATCCAACAGGTATTGCAACTGTTGCATTCTTTGTGTTTTTGGCAATTGTTTTATATATAATAGTATCTTCTCTCAAATTTTTTATAGGTGCAAGTTCAACCGCATCTACACCCAAAGAATCTGCACAAGCAGCAATAGCAGTTTTTTCACGAAACAACAATGCGATTTCTCGATTGGTCGAAAGTTTTTTTAATGTAATATCTGCAACAGCAATTTTTTTCATTATTATACCCCTCTCAATATATAAGAAATATTTATTATCAACAAAAAAACGCTCCCGTCTCAATGCTGATTCAAAGAGACGAAAACGTTACACCTAACATTCCGCGGTACCACTCTTTTTCATCCTTTACGGATGCCCTTTAGATGCAAACACATCTTAACTCTGTAACGGGAGTACCCGTCTGCCCCTACTGGTAATTTCACGGCAGCCGCTCCGTGGTGAGTTCTGCAAACCCTTTCCAATGTCTCGCACCAACCGACATCTCTCTTTTGGCAAAGAACTTACATACTATTCCACATCTTCGCGTTTTTCTTTAGAAAACATTCTATCACAAAAAAATTTGTTTGTCAACATATTTTTCTGCATCTATTCCCTATTGTCAGATGATGATTTATCAGAGCACAACGCTTTTTGAGCAGCAATTGTAACAAGAGTATCGCCGAGCTGAACAAATATTGCTGAAACCAATGCAGTCTCCTCGCTTGTAAGATCTTTGGCAATGCAGTTTGCAATGACAGTTATAATTGAGCTGAGCCTAAAAGAATTCATAATATCCTCCACGAGATGTTTTCTTTTATCTTATGACTTTATCTGTCATATCGTTACAACATCTATAAATATTGACCTTGTGAAAAAATTAATATATAATAGAAATAATTAAAACTTTCAAATTGAGGGGAATAATATGAAACCTATAGGAATTATTACAGACAGTCATTGCGGCATATCTATTACCGAAGCCGAAAAACTTGGTGTAAAAGTGTTGCCTATGCCTCTTTATATAGACGATGAATGTTACTACGAAGAAGTATCCATAACACGCGACGAGTTTTTTGAAAAACTCAAAACCTGCGACAAGGTAAGCACATCACAGGCATCTCCAGGAGAAGTCATGGATATGTGGAATGAGGCTCTCAAAGAATATGAAACCATTTTATGTATGCCAATGAGCAGCGGGCTTAGCGGCTCATGCAACAGCGCAAAGTTATATGCTCAGAACGAAGAATATGCAGGAAAGGTAGTGGTGGTTGACAACGGAAGAATATCCACCCCTATGCACCGCACCATTCTTGATGCCATTGAACTGATAAACGAGGGATACTCGGCACAGGAGATAAAAGACATTCTTGAAAGTGAAAAAGACAAAATGTCAATATATATTGCAGTGGAAACCCTTGAAAACTTAAAAAAAGGCGGCAGAATTTCAGGTGCAGCAGCCACAATCGGCACAATTTTAGACATAAAGCCCATATTAAAGCTCCACACAGGATTACTTCAGGAGCACGACAAATGCAGAGGTTCTAAAAAAGCAAGAAAAATGATGATTGAACAAATAAAACAGGATATAGAGACAAAATTCTCCGACTACAGCTACGAAGACATACACATTCTTGCGGCAACAAGTGCTGATGAAGAGACCACACAAAAATGGATTGAACAGATAAAAGAGGCTTTTCCGGGAAAAGAAGTTTTATGTGACAA
>JAZUPR010000008.1:0-18890 GCA_045605285.1 Clostridia bacterium
CGTATATTACACATCCGGTAGCAGTTGCCGGTCTGGTTGTTGATATGCAGCTTGATACCGATTCTGTTTGTGCTGCACTTTTGCACGATGTTGTTGAAGACACATCCTGCACCGACGAACAGATTAAGAATGAATTTGGAGAGCAGGTAGCTCTTTTGGTTGATGGTGTGACTAAGCTTGACAAAATTAACTTTTCTTCAAAAGAAGAGCGAGATATGGTCAATCTTCGAAAAATGTTTCTTGCCATGACTTCTGATATCAGAGTTATAATGATTAAATTTGCAGACAGGCTTCACAATCTCTCCACTCTCATCAGTATGTCTGAGGATAAGCAGAGAGAGAAAGCACGTGAAACACTCAACATATTTGCCCCTTTAGCTCACCGATTAGGTATGTATAAGATAAAATGGGAGCTGGAGGACACATCATTAAAATATCTTGACCCGATTGCTTACTACGAAATTGTAGAAGGAATTAATCAAAAGAGAAATGAACGAGAGGATTTTATTGCAAAAATAAAGCATGATATAAATGAAAAGCTTACGGAAGCAAACATAAAATGTTCCATAGACGGAAGACCTAAACATTTTTACAGTATATACAGAAAAATGTTTACTCAAAACAAAACACTTGATCAGATATATGATTTGTTTGCAATAAGAATTATTACAGAAACAGTAAGTGATTGTTACGCCGCCTTAGGTATAGCACACGAGCTATACAAACCTATGCCCGGAAGATTTAAAGACTATATAGCGATGCCAAAACCGAATATGTATCAATCTCTGCATACAACAGTTATCGGTGAAGACGGTCAGCCGTTTGAAATTCAAATCAGAACCAAAAAAATGCACGAATTTGCAGAAAACGGTATTGCTGCCCACTGGAAATACAAAGAAGGCTCAACAGAACACGACAGCGACCTTGACAAAAAGCTGATGTGGGTTAAACAGCTTCTCGACGTACAAAATGATTTTAAATCAGAAGAAGAATTTGTTCAGGCACTAAAGATAGATATGTTTACCGACCAGGTATTTGTATTTTCGCCAAAAGGTGATGTTTACAGTTTACCTCTGGGAGCAACACCAATTGATTTTGCCTTTGCAATACACAGTGCAGTGGGCTACAAAATGCAGGGTGCAAAAATTAATGGTAAAATAGTAAATCTTGACTACCAACTTAAAAACGGTGATATAGTAAATATTATTACATCATCATCAGTCCACGGACCAAGTAAAGATTGGCTGAAGATTGTTAAAACCGGTCAGGCAAAAACAAAAATAAATGCTTGGTTCAAAAAAGAAAACAGAGCCGAAAATATTGTCAAAGGAAAAGAATCTGTTGAAAAGGAACTTAAGAAAGAAGGTATGTCATATCAGGAGATTATTGATGACGGATATATTCAGATGATTGTAAAAAGATATGGCTATTCAAGCGAAGACGATTTATATGCCAACATTGCGTATGGTGGAATACAATTATCAAACATCATTGCAAAAATCAAAGAGGAATATAAAAAGAAAAACAACAAGCAATCACAAAATGATATGTCAAGTCTTGTTGCATCAATTCCTGAGCCATCTAAATCTAGCGATATCAATTCCATAGACGGAATAATTGTAAAAGGTGTAGATAACTGTCTTATAAGATTTTCAAAATGCTGTTCACCTGTTCCCGGAGACAAGATTATTGGTTACATCACACGTGGCAGAGGTGTGTCCGTACACAGACAAGACTGTTCAAATGTTGCAGCCATTATAAGCGACCCACAGGAAAAAGCACGTCTTATCGACGTAAGCTGGTCTGGCGGTAAAGCTAACAGTTATGTGACAAATCTTCGTCTTGTATGTAATGACAGAGATGGAATAGTTATAGATGTTATCGGCGTAATCAACGATATGAAGCTTCCTCTTACAGCTGTAAACGCCCGTGCTGCAAAGGGTAACGTATGTCTTATAGATTTAACCATTTCAATAAGCAATACCGCGGATTTAGACAAAATTACAAACAAACTTAATGCTATAAGCGATGTTATTGAAATATCAAGAAATTGAGGTTATACAAAATGTATTTTAACAAATTAAGGGTTGGACTTTTCTCTACCAATTGTTATATTTATGCTGATGAAAACACAAAAGAAGCAGTTGTAATAGACCCGGGTGGGGAGTCAGATAAAATTATAAATGAAATTGTAAAGAACAATTTACAGGTGAAATATATTATTATTACCCACAGTCATATAGACCACATAAAAGCACTTGATGATGTAAAAAAACACACTAGTGCTCTTATTGTATGCGGAAAAAAAGATGGAATAGCTATAAACGATGACAATTTATCCCTTGCAACACATTTTCGCAGAAAAGCACCATCTTCAAAGCCCGACATACTTGTGTGTGATAATGATGAAATTAAATTTTCTGATACCATATTAAAAATAATAGAAACACCCGGTCATACTGTGGGTGGTATCAGCATTTATGATTATAAGGAGAAAATTCTTTTTTCCGGTGACACTCTCTTTTTTGAAAGTGTGGGAAGAACAGATTTTGACGGTGGAAATTTTAAAGAGCTTTCCAATTCAATAAAAAACAAACTTTTTCTCTTGCCGAATGAAACCAAAGTCTATCCCGGACACAGTGAAGAGACAAG
This sequence comes from Clostridia bacterium, assembly GCA_045605285.1. Classification (GTDB taxonomy): domain Bacteria; phylum Bacillota; class Clostridia; order UMGS1810; family UMGS1810; genus RGIG4708. The sequence continues at coordinate 2,653 of JAZUPR010000008.1, forward strand.
CATAGGTCACGAAAAAGAAGCTAATTTTTATATTTAGAAAAATGAAATATATATTTAACGAGCCAAAAATTGAATATACAGTAAGAGAGTTGATAAACTCATATATTCCAAAGACAAAATTTGAAATATGTGATACAATTCCCGAAGATGATGATTATACTTATGTAAACATAATATCATCAGATTCTGTGTTTTTCTACGACATAAGGATAAGTATTAATGGAGAAGTCAAAAAAGTTATAGACACATATAATGCACTCTCCAAAACATTTGTCTCAAACCTTGTATCACAAATAATGATGGATTTTACAGGGATTGAATTGCCATGGGGAATTCTTACCGGTATACGACCCGCTAAAATGGTACGCGAACTTATAGAGTCGGGAGAAAACACAGAAAAAATATATAACACATTTATAAATGAATACAAGGTCCGTCCTGACAAGGCAAAACTTGCCATAGAAGTAGCAAAGACAGAAAGCGAAATTGCAAAAAATATTAATAACAATGCTGTAAGCCTTTATATTGGTATTCCATTTTGCCCTACAAGATGCCTGTACTGTTCCTTTACTTCTCAATCAATAAAGTTTTCAAATACACTTGTAGAGCCTTATATGGATGCAATGCTTAAAGAAATAGATTATGTGTCAGAATATATTAGAAATAACGATATTCCTATTGAGACAATATATATAGGAGGAGGTACCCCTACTGCTCTTGATGAAAACAATCTTTTTATATTAACAGATAAAATACAAAAATCTTTTGACATTGACAAAGTGAAAGAATATACGGTTGAAGCGGGACGCCCTGATACAATAACAACAGAGAAACTAAGGATACTTAAAAATGCGTCTGTATCAAGAATCAGCATTAATCCACAATCTATGAATCAAAAAACTCTTGATATAATAGGCAGAAAGCATACACCCGACGATATAATAAAGAGCTATGAAGATGCTGTAAATACAGGTTTTTCTCATATAAACATGGATTTAATTGCAGGTCTTCCAGGTGAAAATGCAGCAGATTTTTCACACACTCTTGATATGATAAAGTCTATTGACCCGTCATCTGTAACAATACACACTCTATCTATAAAACACGGTTCATATCTGGATATGAATTACAGTATGTATACACCATCAGCAGCCCAGACAGTTGACAATATGCTTACGGCAGGGGAAAAAGCATTAAAAAGCATGGATATGCACCCCTATTATATGTACAGGCAAAAAAACATGCTTGGTAATCTTGAAAATATCGGATATTGCAAAAAAGGATATGAATGTGTATATAATATATATATTATGGACGAGATACAAAGCATAATTTCCATTGGTGCAGGTGCATCAACAAAAATTGTAAACAATGACAAAATAGAAAGAGTATTTAATGTAAAAGAGGTTTCAGAATATATTAAAAGAATCGACGAAATGATTGACAGAAAGAAAAAATTATTTCAGGGAGTGAAATACCTATGAAAGATGGATTTATAAAAGTTGCGGCAGCTACACCAAAAATTGCAGTTGCAGACTGTATTTTTAATAAGAACAACATAATACAGATAATGCAGGAAACTTCAAAAGCTGATGCGAAACTGACTGTTTTTCCGGAATTGTGCATTACAGGATACACCTGTGGAGATTTATTCTTTCAGAAAACATTGCTTGATGGAGCAAAAGAAGCTCTTCTTGATATAGTTAAAGCATCTGCAAAATTAAAATCGGTATATGCTATAGGATTACCATTGGAAAATAACAACAAACTATATAACTGCTGTGCAATAGTATATAAAGGATATATACTCGGTATTGTGCCAAAATCAAATATACCGGGGTATGCAGAGTTTAGTGAAAAAAGATATTTCTCCCCTGCTCCCAAGGAAAATTCCACCATTGAGTTATTTGGCAAAAAATTTCCATTTGGTTCAAAGTTACTATTCAAATGTTCATCAATGCCAACATTTAAAATTGGTGTAGAGATATGCGAAGATTTGTGGTATCTTGATACACCATCTTGCAATCATGTAAAAAATGGTGCTACAATAATTGCAAATTTATCTGCAAGCAATGAAATTTCGGGCAAAGTCAAAGTGCGAAGAAACCTGTTATCTGCTCACTCATCACGATTACTTTGCGGATATATATATACAAATGCCGGTGACGGCGAATCAACAACTGACCTTGTTTTTTCTGGCCATAATATTATCTGCGAAAGCGGAAAAATTCTTGAAGAATCAAAATTATTTGAAAATGATATTATATACTCAGATATTGACCTTGAGAAAATAGTAAATGAGAGAATGAAAATAAACTCATTTTCAAATTCATATAGCAAAGAATATGCCGAAATAGAATTTGAGATGAAACAAGAATATACTGAACTTAGCAGAAAATACGAAAAAAATCCATTTGTTGGTGACATTACCAAAGATATAGAAGAAAAATGTGAAGAGATAATAAATATTCAGGCAAATGGATTAAAGAAAAGAATAGAGCATACAAATTGTAAAAAACTTGTTATTGGTATTTCAGGCGGGCTTGATTCCTGCCTTGCTTTGCTCGTATGTGCAAGAACTATGCATATTCTTAAAAAACCTATGACAGACATACTGTGCATTACTATGCCTTGCTTTGGAACTACAACAAGAACGAAAAACAACGCCCAAATGCTATGTTCATATCTAGGAGTAGAGTTTAGAACTATTGATATAAAAAATAGCGTAAAAAGCCATTTTGAAGATATTGGACACAATATCAACAACTATGACGTTGTTTACGAAAACAGTCAGGCAAGAGAGAGAACACAAGTTCTGATGGATATTGCAAACGGTATTGGCGGAATGGTAATTGGGACAGGAGATTTGTCTGAATTGGCTCTTGGATGGGCAACATACAACGGTGACCATATGTCTATGTATGCAGTAAATTCCTCTGTACCAAAAACCCTTATTAAGCACATAATTAAATATGAAGCCGACAGAAGTGACGACAACATAAAAAATGTATTATATGACATACTTGATACACCTGTAAGCCCCGAACTTCTTCCTGCGAACAATGATAATATATCACAAAAAACCGAAGACCTTGTTGGTCCTTATGAGCTCCATGACTTTTTTCTTTATTATGTCATAAGGTACGGTTTTACCCCTTCTAAAATATTTAGAATATGTGTGTGCACTCTGGGTGATATATATGACAGGGAAACAATATTATATTGGATGAAAAACTTTTACAGAAGGTTCTTTTCACAGCAGTTTAAACGCTCGTGTCTTCCCGACGGACCAAAGGTAGGAACCGTAAATCTCTCTCCGCGAGGAGATTGGAAGATGCCAAGTGATGCCGTGTATAATCTATGGAAAAGAGAAATTGAAGATATAGAATAAAAAAGTGAAGCGTAAGCTTCACTTTTTTATTCTTTAAAGATAACTCTGCACAAAACAGATATTTTATCTACTTCGATTTTTTCATTATTTAAAACTACATTCAGATTGTCTGAAACCGAATCCAGTATAGCAGTAACAGGATATCCTGATTCATTTTTAATTTCAATTACACTTTGGCTGTATATGTCTATATTTTCGCTAAAATCCGAAAAACTCTTTTCTTCCTCTCCATTGACAAGAATTTTTACCTTTTCGGGCGATTTACAATCAACAAGTTTTACAGTTACAGTTCCTTTATCAACAATATCTTGTACTCCGGCTAGAATTGAGCCGTCAGACATATCAACATTTGTAAAAACCTGCCTTGTGGACTGTAAAGACAATCCGAGTTGCGAAAAGCAAACCAGAGAAAAAAGGCAAAGACAAATTGTTATAAAAAATACTGAAAATGTATTTAAAAAACTATCATCAATTTTAAAATTAAATAAACGCATAAATATTTTCTTCAAGGACAACACCTCTATAATATTTATGCGTTATTTATTGTTATTTATGCGTTTTTTCCTGCAGTATATCCTGTGGAAAAAGCTATCTGCAAATTAAATCCGCCTGTATATGCATCAACATCAATAACCTCTCCGGCAAAATATACTCCGGAAACAAGCTTTGATTCCATTGTAGACGGATTAATCTCCTTTACACTTACTCCTCCGGATGTGATAATAGCCTCTTTGACAGGTCTGAAATTTTTGATTGTAAAAGTAAGATTTTTTATCACATTAACAAGACGTGCTCTTTCCTCTTTTTTAATTTCGTTTATTTTAACATGAGGGTCTATGCCTGAAAGCCTTATTATCACAGGTATTAGTTTTTTGGGAAGCAAAGCGCCAAGGGAATTTGCAAAATCCTTGTTTTTTAATTCCTCAAAGTCTCTTAAGATTCTCTTATCAAGAGCTTTCTCATCCAGAGCGGGTTTAAGGTCAATGGATAATGTATAGTTGTTTTCTTCAGGCGATTTAAGATGAGAACTTGCACTTAATATAACGGGTCCGCTTACCCCAAAGTGTGTAAAAAGCATTTCACCAAAATCCTTATATACAACTTTTTTTCCTGAAACAACTTTTATTTCTATATTTTTTAATGAAAGTCCCATAAGCTCTTTTACATAGTCCTCACATATTTCCAAAGGAACTAAAGATGGTTTAATGGGAGTGATAGTGTGCCCTAATGATGATGCAAATGCATATCCGTCGCCTGTTGAACCCGTAAGAGGATAGCTCTTGCCTCCAGTAGCGATAATCACAGAGTCACATTTTATAACCTTATTATCAGAAAGTCTTATCAATTTTTCATTACCATTTATCTTTACAGATACAACCTTGGCTTTTAAAAGTCTTACTTTATACAGCGACAGCATTCTCTTTAACGCATTTAAAACATCAATGGATTTATCACTTACAGGAAAAATTCTACCTCCTCTTTCAACCTTGGTTTCAAGACCAAGCTTTTTTAAGAGTTCAACAAGGTCTTCATTTGTAAAATTATAGAAAGAACTATACATAAAATTCCCATTTACAGGGACATTCTTTATAAAATCTTCAATTGGAGCATTATTTGTAATATTACATCTGCCTTTACCAGTAATAAGAAGTTTTTTTCCCAATGTATCATTTTTTTCTATTAACACAACATTATTGCCACGACTTGCAGCAACAGATGCAGCCATTATACCGGCAGGGCCGCCACCAATTACAACAATATTTTTCATATCAGTACCCGCATTAATCTATTTTTTTCTGTTCATAAACCTCATATTCACCCCAGATTTTTTCAAGGTCATCAAAGGTTCTTATCATCTGCTCCTTATTTCTTACAACAAGTGCAACAATCATAGCGTTACATAAGCTAAGAGGAGCTACAAGGGAATCTACAAAATTTGTCATATCAGATTTTGCAATAAGAGGAAAATCAGCATACTGAGTTATTGGAGATTCTTCACTATCTGTAATAGCTATTATTTTACTGCCATTATTCGCAGCATATTTTACAGCATTCATAGTCCTGACAGAATATCTTGGATAACTGATTGCTATAACAACATCATTTTTACCGACTCTGTATATCTGCTCAAAGGTCTCACTGGCAGAATTCGTTGCAATAGTCTTTACATTATCATATATCATATTAAGGTAAAATCCAAGAAAAGATGCAATTGCAGAACATGTACGCGAACCAAGAATATATATCTTGTCAGCGTTATCTATACTTTCTACTGCAGACAAAAAGGTATCATTATCAAGAAAATCAAGAGTCTGTCGGAGTTTATCAATATCTGACTGCATAACAGATTTTAAAATACTTTTTTCTTCAATCTTAGAAGATGTAATTTCCATTCTCTGCACATTAGTCAGTTTGTTTTTTATAAGTTCTTGTAAATCCTGCTGAAATTCAGGGTAACCCTCATATCCAAGTTCAAATGCAAATCGAACTACTGTTGACTCGCTGATTCCAACAATAGCACCCAGCTTGGCTGCAGTAAGAAATGAAGCCTTGTCGTAGTGATTTATAACATATTCAGCAATTCTCCGGTGGCTCTTACTAAAGCTTGACATTTTTAAATTTATATTTTCGAGTAAATTGTTCTTTGCCATATACTCCCCCATGGATTTATTAGCCCCAAAAAAGCCCCTCATAAAAGAGGGGCTTTTGGGTAGATTGTTAAAAAATTTTCTTGAATGATCAATCATTCAACTATACGATATATATAAATGAGAATTGATATCAATAAAAATTTCCTTCAAGCTTACGCTTTAACAACATTTGCCGCCTGAGGACCTTTGTTACCGTCAACAACGTCAAATTCTACACTTTCGCCCTCCTGGAGAGTCTTGTAACCTTCCATAGTGATAGCTGAGAAGTGTACAAAAACGTCTTTGCCGTCTTCGCCTTCAATAAAGCCATAACCCTTTTCTGCATTAAACCATTTAACTGTACCTTTCTGCATTGCTGTGTTCCTCCCTAAAATACGACGATAGCTTTGCTATCGAAAACTAAATTACAGTAGATTATCTACTAAATATAACTTTAACATATTAACCAAATATTGTCAATCTTTTTTTATTACGAAAAATATTCTTTCGTCGTCATTTTTATAAGTTTTTTGACTCAAATCGCCAAATACACCCAAAAGAGTCAATCCTGCTTTTTCAACAAGCGTTTTAATTTCTTCAATTTCATAGCATCTTTCAAAATGCTGTTCGGTAATGCGAGTATATTTATCATTATCATCTTTTACAAAGAAATTAAGATAAAACTCACAAATCCTGCCATCAAAATCATTTTCCCAGGAATAAAACACCTTGTCATTTTCAAAATTGTATATATTATTAGACAAGATGTTTTTAAATTTATAAGGTGAATTTATATCAAATATAAGAAGTCCAGAAGGATTGAGATAATTTTTTGCAAGAAGCAAAAAATTATACAATTCGCCATCTTCAGTAAGGTAGTTTACAGTATCGAGCAAACTAAGGATAACATCTACTGTACCGTACAGTTCAAAAGAGGTCATATCCTGAAGAAGATAAAGAATCTTATCGTTTTTTTCACGGGCGATATTGAGCATAGCCTCAGATGAGTCGATGCCTATCATATCATACCCTCTCTTTTGCAGTATATCGCACATGGTTCCTGTGCCACAGCCAATATCTGCTATGAGTTCGGGTTTTTTACTCATAAATTTTTCAATCAACTGCTCTATATAATCTGCTCTTTTTTCATACTCAACGTCACATGTAAGAGTATCATATAAAGAAGCAAATTCCATATAACATTCCATAATATCAGTCCTTTATTTGTAGGTTGTCATAATTTCTGTCAAGAATCATCTTATATCCGCCATCACCATAGTCAAGACATCTTTTAACTCTTGAAATAGTAGCTGTGCTTGAGCCTGTTTTTTGTGCAATTTCCGAATATACAAGACCATCTTCTAAAAGCTTTGCAACCTCAAGTCTTTGTGCCATGGACCTAATCTCTGTAATAGTGCACAAATCCTGAAGAAAAAGCCAACATTCCTCTTCGTTTTCCAAAGAAACAATAGCGTTTATAAGATTATCAACTGTTCTGTCTTTAATTTTTCTCAAAGCATATCACCCTATCAAATTTTTGTAAGCTTGGCAAATGATGCCATAAGCGTTCTAGTGCCAACATTATCAAAAGATATTTCTAGAGACAGGTCATTTCCTTTATCAATAACAGAAAGAATCATTCCTTCTCCAAACTTTTTGTGTTTTACCCTATCACCCTTTTTAAAATCAAACCCAGCACAAGATATACCCTCTGATGCCTTTGTAAGATTATATGTACTCATAATTGAATCAACAGATACTTTCCCTGTTGACAGACCATAAGCAGATTTTCCTGAAACCCTGCTTGAATAGTCAAGTCCTGAAGAATACTGCGGTTTTTTAACAGTTTCTTCAACATCAAGATGCTCAAGTGATATCTCAGAAACAAATTTTGAAACCATTCTTGCTTCAGTTTTCCCATACATTGTACGACATTTTGCCCATGTGAGAAATAATTGTTCTTTGGCACGGGTAATGCCCACATAGCAAAGGCGTCTTTCTTCCTCTATGCCCCCTTCTTCCATTTCAGACATAAGACTGGGGAAAAGTCCGTATTCCATTCCACATATAAATACAACAGGGAACTCGAGACCTTTTGCACTATGAAGAGTCATTAAAACAACTGCATCCTGATTTTCATCATAGTTATCTACATCTGAAACCAAGGATATATTATCAAGAAATCCTTCAAAAGAACTATCCTCAACGGAATTTTCATACTCAACAGCCTTTGACCTCAATTCATCTATATTTTCTATTCTGGAAACTGCCTCCTGTGGATTTTCTGCAATAAGAGATTCAACATATCCTGTTTTTGAAACAATTTCGTCAATAATATCAGAAACACTGATAGTATTAATTTTTTCTTTTAAATCAAGAATTAAATCAGAAAACCCCCTGATTTTAGAATATGACCTTCCTATTGCCTCGGCATAGTTTGAATCTGTAATTATATCGAACATACTTTTTCCAACGCTTGATGCTAATGTAGATATTTTTGAGACAGTAGTATCTCCGATTCCTCTTTTAGGTACATTAATTATTCTTGAAAGATTGGTATCATCGCTTGGATTATATAAAACTCGCAAATATGACATAAGGTCTTTGATTTCTCTTCTGTCATAAAACCTCAACCCGGCAAGAATTCTATACGGGCAGGTAAGGTTTTCTTCAAAAGAACGTGTCTGGGCGTTTGTTCTGTAGAGAACTGCAAAATCGCTGTATTTATACCCTTTTGTTCTCACAAAAGATTCTATAGTGTTATTTATAAACTGTGCCTCGCCAATCTGATTATCCAATGAGCGGACAACAATCTTTTCTCCTTCTCCTTTATCTGTCCAAAGAGTTTTTGATTTTCTATTTTTATTGTTTGCTATAACATCATTTGCCGCATCAAGTATATTCTGAGTTGAGCGATAGTTTTGCTCAAGTTTTACCACTTGGGCATCAGGAAACTGTTTTTCAAAATCAAGTATATTTGTAACATCAGCACCTCTGAACTTATATATACTTTGGTCATCATCACCGACAACGCATAAATTTCTATGCTTGCTTGCCATCATTGAGATAAGTCTGTACTGAATATTATTGGTATCCTGATACTCGTCTACAAGTATATATTTAAACTTGTTCTGGTAATATTCAAGTATATCAGGATTATTTTCTAAAAGCTCCACGCTTTTTAACAAAAGGTCATCAAAATCAAGAGCATTATTATCTTTGAGTCTTTTTGTATACTGACGATATATTTTTCCATAACCCTTTGCTCTGTAATCACTGTCATTGTTTAATAGATATTCCTCGCTGGATATACCTTTATTTTTACAATCAGATATAACATACATAACAGATTTTAAAGGAAACATATCCTCAGAAAGCATAACATCTTTTATACATTCCTTTATAAGTCTCTTCTGGTCGTTTGTATCGTATATATTAAAATTAGAAGTATATCCAAGACGGTCTATATCCCTTCTTAAAATTCTAAGGCAGGCAGAGTGAAAGGTTTTTATCCACATATCCCCTGCACTGTCAGGCACAAGCGAAGTTATTCTTTCTTCCATTTCGCGGGCAGCTTTATTTGTAAATGTGATTGCAAGAATTTCCCAAGGGCGAGCTTTATGCTGCTCGAGTATATATGCAATACGCCTTGTTAAAACAGTTGTTTTACCAGTTCCTGCTCCCGAAAGAACAAGTAAAGGCCCATCTGTTTTTATAACAGCTTCTTTTTGCTTTTCATTTAATCCGTTAAATAAGTCCATATTAAGTCCTTTCAGATTGTAATTACTGCATTATCTCTTCGTTTATAAAGCACCAGAGTTCTTCTACACCCAATCCATTTATTGTGGAAAAAGGTATTATAACATCATCGCCTGACAAATTTAGTTCTGAAATAATAGTACGGATGGATGTCTCCTGTTCGCTTTTTTTAAGCTTATCAAACTTTGTAGCCACAATCACCGCTCTGTCGCACACGTGGCGTATAAAGTTGAGCATGGTTTTATCGTCCTCAGTAGGCTTATGTCTGCTGTCAACAAGCAAAATTACCTGTTTAAGCTTATCTCTGGTATTTAAATATTCATCAATCATAACAGCCCATTTTTTCTTCTCTGCAGGAGAAACCCTTGCAAAACCATATCCGGGCAAATCCACAAGATTGAGCTTATCATCAATATTGTAAAAATTTATTGTTGCTGTTTTCCCTGGTTTTGAGCTTACACGTGCAAGGCTTTTTCTATTGAGCATCTTATTGATAAGTGAAGATTTTCCCACATTAGAACGCCCCGCAAAAGCAATTTCAGGAAAAGAGTTTTGCGGATATTGATTTTTTCTAACAGCTGATATGGTCAATGAAACATTATTAATATTCATAAGTATCCTCCAAGGATAAAATTTTACATAAGTGCATGTTTTAAAACAGTATTTATATTATCTGCAGGAATAAATTCCAATGCACCCTTTACTTCGTCAGGAATATCGGATATATCCTTTTTGTTATCAACAGGAATAAGAATTTTATCAATTCCCATTCTATGTGCGGCAAGGGATTTTTCCTTAAGTCCTCCGATTGGAAGAATTTTTCCTGTGATGGTTATCTCACCTGTCATGGCAACATTATTATTTATTTTCTTGCCAGACAAAGCCGAGATAAGTGCTGTTGTAAGTGTAATACCCGCACTTGGTCCATCTTTTGGTACTGCACCCTCAGGCACATGAATGTGTATGTCATTTTTTTTGTAAAAATCTTTATCTATTCCATACTTATCTGCATTGGAGCGAATAAAGGTAATGGCTGCCTTTGCAGACTCTTTCATAACATCTCCAAGCTGACCTGTAAGCTCAACATTACCACTTCCCGACATTACCTCTGCCTCTACATAGAGAACATCTCCGCCGTACTGAGTCCATGCAAGTCCGGTGGCAACACCAATTTCACTTGGGTTTTTCTTTGTATTTGAAAAAATCGGCTTACCAAGATATGTTTCCAATGATTTATTTGACACAGACACACTCTTTTTTCCGTCAATCATTATAGTTTTAGCAGCTTTTCTGAAAATCTTTTCAATCTTTCTCTCAAGCTCTCTTACTCCTGATTCACGGGTATAATCATTTATGATTTTAAAAATTACGCCCGGAGCAAATTTAACCATTGATTTAGTCATTCCATGTGATTTAAGCTGATTAGGTATAATATAATTTATGGCAATCTGCTCTTTTTCTCCGTCTGTATATCCTGAAAGCTCAATAATCTCCATTCTGTCAAGGAGTGGTCTGTCTATTGTATCGAGTGTATTTGCTGTTGTTATGAAAAGAACATCAGACAAGTCACACTCCAATTCAAGATAATGGTCTCTGAACGAAAAATTCTGTGCACTATCGAGAACCTCAAGGAGAGCTGCAGAGGGGTTCCCTCTGAAATCCGAAGATAATTTATCTATCTCGTCAAGGAGAATCAAAGGATTTATTGTACCAGCCTGTTTAAGAGCTGTTGCAATTCTTCCGGGCATAGCACCTACATAGGTTTTTCTGTGTCCTCGGATTTCTGATTCGTCTTTTACACCACCAAGAGAAAGTCTTACATATTCTCTGCCAAGAGAACGTGCAATGGATTTTGCAACAGAGGTCTTTCCGACACCAGGAGGTCCAACGAGACAAAGTATGGGAGATTTTTTGCCGCCTGATAGTTTTCTAACTGCAAGAAACTCAACAATTCTCTCTTTAACCTCTTTAAGCCCATAGTGGTCTTCTTCAAGAATTTTTTCGCATAATGCAAGGTCTGTGTTTTCTTCCGATTTTTCTGTCCAGGGCATATCAACAAGCCAACCGACATAATCCCTTATAACACTGCCCTCAGGATTTCCCATCTGCATTTTTCTAAGTTTAGAGAGTTCTTTTTTTGCTTTATCATAGACAGGTTTTGGAACACATTTTTGTTCAAGCTTTGTGAGATAATCGTCAATTTCTATGCTGACACTTTCCCCATCACCGAGTTCATCCTGTATATATTTTAATTTCTCACGAAGATAAAATTCTCTTTGGTTTTTATCAATACGGCGTTTAACACCAGCTTCAAGCTCTTCGGAAATCTGTTTGTTCTGGATTTCTTTTGTTATAAGTTCTACAAGCATTTCAAGGCGCGAAAGAACATCTGCCTCTAAAAGAAGAGACATCTTTTCTTCAGAAGAAAACGGAATAACCGCGGAGAGCACATCGGAAAAATGTTCAGGGTCTGCGTCTTCTATAACAGTTGCAAAAGTATCTTTTGGTATATTTGAAAAAAGCGAAAAATATTCTGTTGTAAGAGATTTCAGTTTTGCCATATAAGCATCGGCTGTTACTATTTTTTCTTCACTTTCAAAAGGCTTTGGCACCGATTCACGAACTGTACATTCAAAATACGGGCTTGTTTTTACAAAATTTTCAACTGTACCTCTTGATATACCCTCCACAAGCACACGAGTGTTATTCTCTGACAATTTAATCATCTGCTTAACCTTGGCAATTGTACCAATTGTGCATAAATCATCACTGGTGGGCTGTTCTACATCCATATCCTTTTGAGGAAGTAAAAATATAAGCTGATTTTCAACAATTGATTTATCTACAGCGGCAATTGATTTTTCTCTGCCAACATCAAAATGTATTATCATATCAGGGAATACAGGGAGTCCCCTTAATGGCAATACAGGAAGTATATGTATTTTTTCTGCAATTTTATCTGACATTGTAATTTATCCTCTTTTTATCTGAATTTAACATGAATTATTATACTATTTTTCATATGTCTTTTCAAGTTATATTTTTTACCTATATAGCCAATATAACCTTGATTTAAGACTTCTGGTTTTTCAAAAAATCATCAATAGCATTCTCAACAGAAACTACCTCTTTTTCAAATGCAGGAGCACTCACTCTAAGAGCACCGTTACCAAGTATAATCATTTGTTCAAGTCCATCTGAAGTAGCAACTCTCACAAGATGTTCTCTTGCAAGTTTATGTGATACTTTTTCTATATAGCTATCGGCAGTTTCTGCCTCTTTTGTATATACCACGCTAATACCATTAATATATTCAATGTTTCCTGGATTTCCCTTAACCTTATAAGCATCAAAAACAACTATAAGTTCACATCCGACAATTGCCTTATAGTTTATGAGTCTGTTTATAAGTTGTTCTCTGGCAAGGTTTAAATCATCATTTGAAACATTTTTTAAAGACTCCCACGAATGAATAATATTATATCCGTCTACCAGTACATACCCAGGACCCGAGTAAGCTTGTTTTGATTTAGCTTTATATGTTGAATTTGACTTCGCTGATGGTTTTTTATTGTCTTTTTGGGAATATCTTTCTTTTACTTTACCAAAAGTTCTTTCAAAAATCATATTAAGTTCATCATCACTTACAGACAAGGGGTCAAATTTTTTAGAGGGTCTTACATCGTTGTACACTTCTTGTTTTTTTGGTGCAAGAGCACTCTCCAGATGCATATTGTCATAAACCTCGTCCCACTTAACAAGAACTGCACTGCCATGGGAGCAAAATACCGAATCGGCACTGTTGTCGATATCACTATCTGCATCATATCCAATGGACTCAATTATTTCATCGGCATTATGACACGGAAAATAGCCTTTTAAAGTGAGTTTTATTCTTCCTCTGCCCTTTGTAAAAGAAATGAGAGAAAGCTGATAGTCGCTGATTTTTGATACAGGAGCACTGCCACATAAAACAGAGAACTCCCCACAAAGCTCAGGTGAACCAAACTCTCCGTTCATCTGCTGAATATCAGATATTACTCTTCCTATATTTTCTGACGGAACTTCTATTTTGAAATCGTACCACGGTTCAAGCAACACGCTTTTTGCATTTCTGAGACCATGTCTTACAGCTCTGTAAGTAGCTTGTCTAAAATCTCCTCCGTCAGTATGTTTAAGGTGTGCTTTCCCTGAAACAAGAGTAATATTCATATCTGTAATAGGAGACCCTGTAAGAACTCCTTTATGATTTTTTTCATTAAGATGCGTAAGGATGAGTCTTTGCCAATTAACATCCAGTTCATCATCTCTGCATTTTGAAGAAAATGTGAGACCCGAGCCGGGTTTTGTACCCTCCATAACAAGGTGCACTTCGGCGTAATGACGAAGAGGCTCGTAATGTCCAACACCTTCAACAATTCCGTCAATGGTCTCTTTATATATAATATTTCCTTGCAAAAATTCCACATTCATATTAAATCTTTGTGCAATGATTTTAGTAAGCACCTCAATTTGCACAGAACCCATTATCTGCATATGAATTTCCTTATGGGCACTATCCCAAACAACATTAAGCTGTGTTTCTTCCTCACTAAGTTTTTTCAGCATCATATATGCAGTCGTGTCACTTACATCTTCGGGGAGTTTAACCTTATATGAGAAAACAGGTTCAAGAGTAAGCCCCGAAGAATCCTCTTCAAAGCCAAGTCCTTCGCCGGCATAGGTTTTACTAAGTCCTGTAACCGCACAAATAGTACCTGCCTTTGCTGATTGGACAGAAACATATTTTTCCCCTGAATATAGTCTTATCTCGTTTACCTTTTCAGACCACTGTTCGTCTTTTCCGCCAGAAATAAGGGTCTTTACGTCAAGCGAACCCCCTGTAATCTTCATATATGTGAGACGTGTTCCGCTCTTGTCTTCTCCAATTTTATAAACCCTTGCTCCAAATTCAGTTCTCGGTTTTTTAAAAAGCGTGAATTTATCAAGTATATTCATAAATTCATCCACTCCGTTAAGCTTAAGTGCCGAGCCAAATATACAGGGGAAAATTTTCCTGCAGGCTATCGCATCAGAAACCACTTCGTCAGATACATGCCCATTGTCAAGATAATGGTGCATTATATCTTCATCACACATTGACAATTCTTCATATAAATCTTTATTTAAAGATGAAAAATCAACAAAACCATCACCCAGTTTTTGAGAGATATTGTTTAAAATATTTTCTTTTGTATCGTGTGTCAAATCCATTTTATTGACAAACACAAAAACAGGGAGATTGTAGCTTTCAAGCAATCTCCACAAGGTTTCTGTATGGCTTTGAACACCATCTGTTGCACTAATGACCAATATGGCATAATCCAGAACATGAAGAGTTCTTTCTGTTTCAGCAGCAAAATCCACGTGTCCCGGTGTGTCAAGAAGCGTCAGAGATGTTTTACCAATATTTAATTGTGCCTGTTTTGAGAAAATGGTTATTCCTCTGTCCCGCTCAATTTCATTGTTATCAAGATAACTATCTTTGTGGTCTACTCTTCCAAGTTTTCTTATCTGACCACTTCCATACAAAAGTGCTTCGGACAAAGTAGTTTTACCTGAGTCAACATGAGCAAGAATGCCTATAGATATATTTTTCATAATAAAAAGTTCGCCTTATTCAAGATTTCCATTTAAAGCTACGGGAGTGCCAAAACTGCAGATTGCAACAACTTCTCCATCCCACAAAAATGCAACTACAGGATATGCTATAGTAGTATCTGTGGTGTCGTCATACATAGCTTTATCTACATCTCCTGCCAAAAAAGTATCGGTATCAATCACCAATGTTCTTCCATTATTATCGAATGTATAGGAAAATGCATCATCATTTACAGAATGAACTTCACCATTAACAAACTCGACTATTATTCTGCCGTCTTTTCTGCGATAATCTTTTATATATGATGACCTACACTCAGCTTTTGGACTTACAAGATTATAAGTTATAGCTGTAGTATCAACAATAGATTGCTTTGTTGCTTTGCTGATAACAGACACAACACTATAATTTGTAACAAGACTTTCATCATTTACACTTACATAAAAGAGAGAACCTGATGTAATATCTTGGTATGTATACAAACCGCCTTTTGTTCTGGAATAATCTGTAAAATAACATTCATACAAAGTATCTTTTCCGCCTGTATAGAAAGTAACTTTTACAGAATCTTCACCATTTATCAAAGCTTTTGAAACAGAATTTGCTATGCATACGGATGCAGTTACAGATGCCATTGTTCTTACAGGCTTTTCCTCTTTTTCTGGCACTTGTTCATCAGGGACATCAAACTTTTTCCCATTAAACAAAAAATTTATAAAATTCATGCTGAAAAACTCCCTGTTTAAAAACTCATTTCTATATGGAGCAGCACTTACAGTTGTAAAAATCAAAGACAAAATTATAGTTAAAGAAATTA
>JAZUPR010000009.1:0-1863 GCA_045605285.1 Clostridia bacterium
GGAGTTCTTATTCCAAGACCTGAAACAGAGCATATTGTTGAATATATAATAGAAAATTATAAAGACAAAAGCGTAGATATTCTGGATATCTGCACAGGCTCAGGCGCCATAGGCGTGTCGATAGCGCATTTTCTCAAACAATCCTTTGTGACCTGCGTTGACATAAGCCCTGTTGCATTGGAGATTGCACAGTTAAATGCACAAAATCTCGGCGTAGATGACAGAGTCACAGTTGTGGAAAAAGATGCCCTTTGCGAAATGTATTTTGGCAATAAGTTTGACATTGTCATATCAAATCCGCCATATATTCCCGACGAAGTGGTGTTGACACTTTCAGAGGATGTAAAAAACTATGAACCCCACCTTGCACTTTCAGGCGGAGACGACGGATTGAAATTTTATTACGCCATTACAAAAAATGCTCCCCTTTTTCTAAAAAAAGACGGACTTCTCATTTACGAAACAGGTCACGATATGGGGCATAAAGTAAAAGATATTATGAAAGATAATTTTAAAGATATAGAATTTATAAAAGACCTTGTCGGCTACGACAGGGTTGTGTATGGATTTTTGAAATAAAAGCAATCGGCTTTTTTTAAAAAAGCAGAATGGAGAGGATATATAATGAGCTTAATTATACCTAAAGGCTACAAGTCAGAGCTGACAATCAGACAGACAGAGGTTGCCATCAAAAAAGTAAAGGACTTTTTTGAAAAAGACCTTGCAGTTCAGCTCAATCTTACCAGAGTGTCTGCACCTTTATTTGTAGACAGACATTCAGGAATGAACGACACATTAAACGGTGTTGAAAGACCTGTAAGCTTTGATATCAAAGATGTGGACGGAGAATACGAAATAGTTCACTCTCTTGCAAAGTGGAAGAGAATGGCGCTTAAAAGATATGGCTTTTCTCCAAACGAGGGCCTTTACACAGATATGAACGCCATAAGACGCGACGAAGACCTTGACAATATCCATTCCATATTTGTAGACCAGTGGGACTGGGAAAAGATTATCACCAAAGAAGAAAGAACAGAAGAAACCCTTAAAGATGCAGTAAAAGCTATCTATAATTCCCTAAAGCACACAGAAAGATATATTGCTCAGGACTATTCCTTTGCTCATGTATATCTTCCTGAAGAAATAACCTTTGTCACCACTCAGGAGCTTGAAGATATGTATCCGACTCTTACTCCGAAAGAGAGAGAGTACGAAATCTCAAAAGCAAAGGGTGCAGTGTTTATCATGGGAATAGGCGGAGAGCTGAAATCAGGCAAACCGCATGACGGCAGAGCGCCTGACTATGACGACTGGAATCTCAACGGAGATATTATAGTTTACTATCCTGTTTTGGATATTGCTCTTGAGCTTTCATCAATGGGCATAAGAGTAGACGAAGAAACACTTTTAAAACAGCTCAAAATCCGTGGCAAAGAAGACCACGCGTCAATGCCTTTCCAAAAAGCTCTTTTAAATCACGAGCTTCCTTACACTATCGGCGGCGGCATTGGTCAGTCAAGAATGTGTATGTTCTTTTTGCACAAAGCCCATGTTGGCGAAGTGCAGTCATCCGTATGGTCTGAAGAGATGATAAGAAAATGCGATGAAAACGGAATAAATCTTTTGTAAGAGTAAAAGCTGAACGATATCGTTCAGCTTTTTGTTTGTATAACCTTAAATTCCTAAAAGGTGTCTTAAGGCATCTACATTTACACCGATATTTGACTTGTTATACACGCTCTGTATAAGCTTAGCAAGAGCGTTGTAGCGGTCGATTTCGTTTTGTGACTGCCATTGGGACTTTTCAATAGCATCTTTTTCTCTTTGATAAAGCATTTCGTCATTCCATTGACTGTCATGTAT
>JAZUPR010000010.1:0-6047 GCA_045605285.1 Clostridia bacterium
GATAAGTGGTGCATTTATCCTATGTATGACTATGCATCACCTATACTCGATGCCATAGCAGGAGTTACACATTCTCTTTGCGGACCTGAATTTGAAGAGAGAAGACCTCTCTATAACTGGTCTGTAGAAAGCTCAGGAAGATTTCCTCATCCGCCAAGACAGATTGAGTTTGCCAGACTTAATGTAAAAAATGTTATTCTCGGTAAGCGTTTCTTAAAAAAACTTGTTGAAGACGGTGTTGTATCGGGTTGGGATGACCCCAGAATGGCTACCATTGCCGGTATGAGAAGAAGAGGATATCCACCCGAGGCACTTCGTGAATTTATAAATAATACAGGTGTTTCAAAGGCTTATTCCGAGTGTGAATATGATTATCTCGAACATTTTGTAAGAGATTATCTTAAGACCCATACAGAAACAAAAATGGCTATCACAGACCCTATAAAGCTTGTTATAGATAACTATGAGGGCGAAGAGCTTGTGCAGATAGAGAGCACTGTAGGTGAAAATCCTGAAAAAAGAGATGTTCTCTTTGGAAAAGAGCTTTATATAGACGCGTCAGACTTTATGATAGAGCCGCCAAAGAAATATTTCAGAATGTATGTTGGCAATGAAGTAAGACTTAAAGGTGCATATATCGTAAAATGTACAGGGTATGAAGAAACCGAGGAAGGTCTTGTTGTTCATTGTGAATATGACCCCGAAACCAAGAGCGGCGGAACAAGTACCAAAAAGGTAAAAGGCACTATCCAGTGGGTAAATCAAAAAGATGCTGTTCCTTGTGAATTCAGACTCTACGATATGCTTATTGACCCTGAAAAGCCCGATAGCGAAGATGCTTCAGATAGACTCAACGAAAACTCTCTCGTTGTAAAACACGGATTTGTAGAACCAAGCCTTAAGGATGCATCCGAGGGTGATAAATTCCAGTTTATCAGAGTCGGCTATTTTGTTAAGGATAAAGACTCCACAGAGTCTATGCCAGTGTTTAACAGAATAGTAAGTCTTAAAGATTCTTATAAACCAAAACAGTAATATTAAAATGCCCCGATGATTTAAAATCATCGGGGCATTTATAATTATTCTTCTATAATATCTTCTATTAAATTGTCGCCTTTTATAGCAGTGGTTGCCAGTTCATCGCAACGCTCGTTTTCGCTGTGTCCCGCGTGTCCTTTTACCCACACAAAACTCACATCGTGTTTTTCAAGTTGGGCGATAAGCCTTTTAAACAGGTCAACATTTTTCGCTTTTTCCTTTTTTGTTCTGTACCAGTTGTTGCTTCTCCACTTTTCCAGCCAACCCTGTTCAATGGAGTCCACAAGGTATTTCGAGTCACTTGTAAGCGTTACTTTGCAAGGCTCTTTCAGTGCTTCAAGGGCTACAACCGCAGCCATAATCTCCATTCGGTTGTTGGTTGTGTTTAAATATCCCTGTGATAGTTCCTTTACCTGACCCTTGTATCTGAGGATTGCTCCGTACCCGCCTTTTCCGGGGTTTCCGCTGCAAGCACCGTCTGTAAAGATTTCTACTTCTTTCACAGCTATCAGTCCTCTCTGTCGTCGTTAAAAGCTTTTTCTGTTTCCTCTGTGTCTTTTTCAGTCACAGGCTCTATCATATATTTGTCTATTGTAGGATATACAGAAAATACAATTACATATCCAATAAATGATAAAGATATCAAAAATGCGGCAATAAATCCAAAGAATGTGTACATCAGACTCAAAAGTATTACTCCGCCGCAGATGATTGAAATGAATATGTTAAGCGGAAGCTTTGCAAATGCAAGTAAAAGTGAGTTTTTGAGTATTGCAGTTAATTTCAGGTTGAATGTAACCATCATTACATATATGTAATAGTGCATCCATGTATAAATAATTGATATTACTAAAATCATTGCTGATAAAAATGGTGAATACATCGCCATCCCCGGATAAATCTCTGGCAGGGAATATGTATAAAAAGCATATGCTACATACATTGAAAAATATAAAATCAAATCTAAAATTCCAAGTGCAAGTCCCTGTTTAAAGTTGCTCTTAAAATTGTCCTTAAAGTCAGAGAATACCCACGCGTGTTCTTCTCTTCCAAAGTTTCTCAGCACATAAGTAAATCCCGCAGTCGCAGGGCCTGTTATAAACAGAGAAATTATCATGAGTGCCAAGCCCACTATATCACCTGTAAACATAAAAAGTGGCTCTCTCTTTATCATAGTTGCATCAGATATTATGTTTGGATTTATTTTTACACAAAGATAGATGCCCAGCATAAGCGGAATAAGGCATACAAAGTACATCATATTCAGTATAATCAGTTTTGAAATTTTTCTTCCAAATAATTCAAAAAACAGAAAAAAACGTGTTTTCTGGGGAGCATTTTTGGACACTCCGGGACCTTCTTTCAAATATCCGTTAAACAATCCCATTTAAATGTCTTCCTTTCAAAGTAAAATATATAAAACAGTATACCACTAAATAAAAAAAATTGCAATGATAATATAATGTATTGAAAATTTCTATATGGTAGGTAATAAAGTTTATAAGGATAATTGACGTTAATAAAAGATATGTATATTTTATAGGGAATAAAGGATGGATAGGGTATACTTTGTTCTCTATTGATTTTTGCTTCTTTGTGTGATATAATTCCCATATGTTGTTATTTAGGAGGTTATTTTATGAATTCACAGATAATTCAGATTCTTATAGCCATGGTTATTTATATGGCAGTAGTAATCGCTATCGGTATTGCTTTTGCGAAAAAGGCAAATGTAAATTCAGAAAACTATTATTTGGGTGGACGTTCTCTTGGCCCGTGGGTAACTGCCATGAGTGCCGAAGCATCAGATATGAGCGGATGGCTGCTCATGGGACTTCCGGGAGTTGCATACTGGTGTGGTCTTGCGGATGCTGCTTGGACGGCTATTGGTCTTGCTGTAGGTACATACCTTAACTGGTTGTTTGTATCAAAAAGACTTCGCAGATATAGTATAAGGGCAAATAATTCCATTACTTTGCCTGATTTTTTTTCAAACAGATTCCGCGAGAATAAAAAGGTTATTCTTACAATTGCAGCACTTTTTATACTCGTGTTCTTCACAGTTTATGCAGCAAGTTGTTTTGTAACTTGTGGTAAATTATTCTCAACATTGTTTGGTGCACCATATATTACAATGATGTTGGTTGGTGCAGCGTTTGTGTTGTTGTATACAATTCTTGGTGGATTTCTTGCTGAAAGTGCATCAGACTTTATGCAGGGAATTGTCATGATTATTGCATTGGCGGTTATTGTTGTAGTGAGCACAGTCAATGCTGGTGGCATCAGTGCAGTAATTGAAAATGCAAAAGAAATTCCGGGATTTTTAGATTTCTTTGGTCTTGCTACACCTAAACTCCATGACGGACAGCAGCTTGTTGAATCAGGAAAACCTGTTTTTGGTGATGCTACTCCTTACAGCTTGCTCAGCATCTTTTCTATGCTTGCATGGGGACTTGGATATTTTGGTATGCCACAGGTACTGTTAAGATTTATGGCAATAAGACAAGAAAAAGAACTTAAAATGTCAAGAAGAATTGCAATGATTTGGGTGGTTATTTCTCTTGCTGTAGCAGTATTTGTAGGAATTATCGGAAGGCAGCTTTATCCTGTTGAACACCTAACAGCATCTTCTGCTGAAAACATCTTCATAACACTTGCAACAAGCTCTCTTCCTGCGATTCTGGCGGGCTTTGTAATGGCTGGTATATTGGCGGCAACAATCAGCTCATCAGACTCATATCTCCTTATTGCTGCATCAGCACTTGCAAAAAACATTTATCAGGGTGTTTGCTGTAAAAAAGCTACAGACAAGCAGGTAATGGTTGTTACAAGAATAACTCTTTTTGTTATAGCTATTATAGCAATGATAATTGCTCTTGATGAAAACAGCGTTATTTTCAGAATTGTATCGTTTGCATGGGCAGGTTTTGGTGCAACATTCGGACCTTTGATGCTCTTCTCGCTTTTCTGGAAACGTACCACAAAAGAGGGTGCTGTTGCAGGTATGATAAGCGGTGCAGCTATGGTGTTTATCTGGAAGCTCTGCATCAGTAAACTTGGAGGTGCGTTTGCAATATATGAGCTTCTTCCGGCGTTTATCATTTCATCTGTGTTTATTGTAATTGTATCACTCATCACACCGGCTCCGTCAAAGGAAATTCAAGAAGATTTTGATTCAGTAAGTGCAAAATAAAAACTATTAGAAATGGCAATTTAAATTAAATAAATTGCCATTTTTCCTTTTTTGTGTTACAATTGAGGAAATAGCAATTGTACATATAAAGCCTGCTTAATGATAAGGAGTATTTAATATATTAAATAAAACAGGAGAATAATGAATGAGTATACTTAATGCAGAAAATATTTCACATAGCTTTGGAGGCAGACAAATACTTGAAGATGCAAGTTTTCGTTTGCTTAAAGGCGAACATATAGGATTAATCGGAGCAAACGGAGAAGGAAAATCGACTTTTCTTAAAATCATAACAGGCGAACTTATGCCCGAAACAGGTAAGGTTGAGTGGTGCAGACATATAACCTACGGATATCTCGACCAGTATTCAACTCTTGAAAAGGGCAAAACTATCAAAGATGTTTTAAGAGATGCATTTTCCCACCTTTCTTCCCTTGAAGAAGAAATGATTTCTATCTATGATAAAATGGGCGATGCTTCTGATGAAGATGTAGCGCGTATGATGGAAGAAGTAGGGGAGATTCAGGAAATTCTTGACTCTTCAGGCTACTATACCATTGATACAAAAATTTCGGAATATGCAAACGGTCTCGGTCTTGGTGATATAGGACTCGACAAAGACGTGTCAGAGCTTAGCGGCGGACAGAGAGCAAAGGTTCTCCTTGCCAAAGTTCTCCTTGAAAATCCAATGATACTTATATTGGACGAGCCTACAAACTTTCTTGATGAAAACCACATAAACTGGCTCACAGAATTTTTGATGAATTATGAAAATGCATTTATTCTTGTTTCCCACGATATGCCGTTTCTGACAAAGGTTACAAATGTAATCTATCACCTTGAAAACACCATCCTCACAAGATATAAAGGAACTTATGAAGATTTCTTGAGAATGCATGAGCTGAAAAAACAACAGATAGAACAGGCGTACAAAAAGCAACAGAAAAAAATTGCTGACCTTGAAGATTTTGTTGCAAGAAATAAGGCAAGAGCTGCCACCGCTACTCTTGCAAGGTCCAGACAAAAAGAGCTTGATAAAATGGACAGGATAAACCTTGCACCCGAAAAGGTAAAGCCATCATTTTCATTTAAAACAGACCGAACCCCAGGTCGAATTGTCATATCTGCTACCGATATGGTGATAGGATATGACACACCGCTTACAAAGAAGTTAAATATCAAAATTGAACGAAACAAAAAAATTCTTATAAAAGGTGTAAACGGTCTTGGAAAATCCACTCTCTTGAAAACTCTTTTAAAGCTGATTCCGCCAATTGAAGGAAAAATTGAGCATGACCAGTTTATAAGTGTTGGTTATTTTGAGCAGGAAGAGAGCACTTCCGATAAGACAGCACTTCAGGAATTCTGGGATGAGTTTCCCTCATTTACCAATGCAGAGGCAAGAGCGGCCCTTGCAAGATGCGGACTCACAACAGACCATATTACAAGTCAGATGAAGGTTTTGTCAGGCGGAGAGAATGCAAAGGTCAGACTGTGCAAAATAATGCAAAACCCTGCAAATATTCTTGTTCTCGACGAGCCGACAAACCACCTTGATGTTGCTGCTAAAGAGGAATTGGCACGTGCTATAAAAGAATATAAAGGCACCTTGATTCTTGTTTGCCATGAGAGTGATTATTATACAGGTCTTGTTGATGAAATATGGGATGTTTCCGACTGGAGTACAAAAATAATATAAAATTTATTCTAATTGTAAAATTAATGAATATTATGATAAATGAATAAAAATATATAAATAGTTCAAAATTTTTTGATTTAGACTCACAAAATTTGTCCAAACAGAAATTATTTCTGT
>JAZUPR010000011.1:0-16395 GCA_045605285.1 Clostridia bacterium
GGCATAGAAAAAGTAGACAAGCTCCTAAATGAGCACCCTATTCCATCATGGGAAGAACTGCCCCAGTTGGAGCTTTATATGGATCAGGTTATAATCCTTTTGGGTCAATATCTTGGCATATACACAATAGGTAATGATGCAGACAAATTTATTACTGCTCCTATGATAAACAACTATGTAAAGCTAAAAATTATGCCTGCACCAATAAAAAAGAAATACACAAGAATTCATCTTGCATATCTTATTATTATATGCTCTCTGAAGCAGACACTAAGCATGGCAACAATACAAAAAATAATTCCTATAGGTCTTCCTGACGAGGAAGTTATAGAAATATACAAGGTATTTGCAAAAAATCAGAAAAAATCATTAAAATACACAAGCGACCAGATACATCAGGTTGCCTGTCCGATAGCCGAAGAGGCAGAACACAGCCCCGAGAGAATAAACGACCTTGTGATACAGGTTGCGATATCATCGAACATTACAAAGCTTCTTACAGAAAAGCTTGTTGATATGAACGGAACAGAAGAAATCAAAGGAGAATAAAAAAAGGCTATACCACCATTTCTGGTTGGTATAGCTTTTTTAATTGCATACAAATTCTTTATATTTTTCAATCTCTTCATAAAGTTTCTCTTTATCGGTAATGGTACACACTCTTTCTTTCATTCTTGCACACTCGCGCATACCCTTTATATACCAGGCTACATGTTTTCTTGCTTCTCTTATGCCCACATATTCTCCCTTTTGTCCTATAAGAAGGCTGATGTGCTCTTTCATTACATCAAGTTTTTCTTCAAGGCTAGGATTATAAGTTACTTCACCTTTTGACAAAAGCTCTTCTATTTGTCTGAATATAAATGGATTTCCCTGTGCACCCCTTGCAACCATTATTCCGTCACAGCCTGTTTCATTTATCATATCAAGGGCACTTTGGGGAGTAAATATATCTCCGTTTCCTATAACAGGAATTTTTACATTGTCCTTTACAAGCTTTATAAGGCTTCTGTCTGCAACTCCACTATAGTACATATCCCTTGTCCTTGGGTGAACAGTTATTGCAGATGCACCATTATCTTCTATAATTTTTGCAATTTCAACCACATCTGCCACTCTATCAAAACCACTTCTTATTTTACAGGTGACAGGCACATTCACCGCACCTACAACCTCTTTTACAATTTTTCCTATAAGAGAGGGGTCTTTTAAGAGGGCACTACCGTCACCGTTATTTGCAACCTTTGGTGCGGGGCAACCCATATTGATATCAAGTGTGGATGCACCTGTGCCAAGAGCCTTATATGCAGTACTTGCCATAATGGCGGGGTCATTTCCAAAAATCTGAACACCAAAGGGTTCTTCTCTCTTATCAGTAGCGATAAGTTCCAGAGTCTTTTTATCATTATAAAAAAGGGCTTTTGAGCTAATCATTTCGGTATATACAAAACCAGCACCGTATTTTTTGCACATTATACGGAATGGCAAATCTGTAACACCTGCCATAGGTGCTAAAAATATATTATTTTTTAATCTGACATTACCTATAATCATAAAATAAAAACGGGGGTGTGAAAAACACCCCCAAACCTTTCTTAATTTGAATGCAACAATCTATTGAGCTCATCAAGGAAAGTATTTACATCCTTAAACTCTCTGTATACAGAAGCAAATCTTACGTATGCAATATCATTGGTCTTTTTGAGTTTTTCCATTACAAGCTCGCCAATTTCATTTGATGAAATTTCCTTATCCAATCTGCTGTATACATTAGCCTCGATTTCTGATACCAATGTTTCTATCTGTGAATAAGTAACAGGTGTTTTTTCACACGCACGCAAAATTCCGTTTAAGAGTTTCTGGCGGTTGTACACCTCACGCTTGCCGTCTTTTTTTATTATAACCAATGGCACAGATTCAATCTGTTCATAAGTTGTAAAACGTTTTTCACAACTAAGACATTCTCTTCTTCTTCTGATAGAAGAGCCGTCATCTACAGGTCTTGAATCAATAACCTTGCTTTCTGAGCATTCACAATATGGACACTTCATTATGTCTCCACCTTTCAAAAGTTTCCCTTATTTTCTTGTAAGAAATGATGGGATTTCTACATCATCTGCATCAAAAACAGATTTTGGGAACTGTTCATCCTGTGCAGCAATGGAATCTGCCGAGAATCTTTCGCTTCCATTAAATCCGGTAGCAATGATTGTAACAACAATCTCGTCACCAAGTGATTCGTCAATGGAGTTTCCGAAAATGATATCTGCATCTTCATCAACAAGCTCGTGGATAAGTCCACCTGCCTGATTAACTTCAAACAATGTAAGGTCTGCACCACCGGCAATATTTACAACAATCTTTGTTGCACCATCTATGGTTGTTTCAAGAAGTGGGCTGTTAATAGCCATATTAACTGCTCTTTCTGCTCTGTTATCTCCTGCAGCTCGTCCAATACCCATGTGAGCGATGCCTGAATTTCTCATAACTGTTGTTACGTCGGCAAAGTCAACATTGATATTTCCCGGTGAAGAGATAAGGTCTGCAATACCTTTAACACCCTGATTAAGAACACCGTCTGCAAGGCGATATGCATCAAGAACTTTTGTCTGCTCTACACATGCAGCTTCAAGTCTGTCATTTGGAATTACAATAAGTGCATCTACATAATCCTTAAGCTGGTCTATACCGGAGAGTGCACGGGTCATTCTCTTTTTACCTTCATAAGAGAATGGTTTTGTAACAACACCTACTGTAAGAATTCCAAGCTCTCTGGCAATAGAAGCAACAACGGGAGCTGCACCTGTACCTGTACCTCCGCCCATACCGGCAGTGATAAACACCATATCAGCATCCTGAATAGCTTTTTTGATATCTTCTTTGCTTTCATCTGCTGCTTTCTGACCAATTTCAGGATTTGCTCCTGCACCAAGGCCTTTTGTGAGTTTCTCGCCTATCTGTATTTTAGTTGTAACTTTTTCTGCATTAAGTTTATAAAGAGCCTGTTTATCTGTGTTGATAGCTACAAAGTCAACTCCCGAAAGTCCTTCATCAATCATTCTGCTGACAGCATTGTTTCCGCCGCCGCCTACTCCGACAACGAGCATTTTTGCTGACATTTCTCTTTCGTTATCCAATTCTATCACGATTCTTCCTCCTTAATAACTCTATTATTTAAAATTATAACATAATTTTTTTAATAATACCAGCATTTTTTTTATTTTTGTAAAAATTAACATATAATTAATAATTTTGTATACAAATTAGCCATTAAAACCTATATATACATTATTATTTTGCCCTATATGTTACATTTTCTGTATCCGTAATATCTACAACTCCACCGTTTACATCCTTAATTTCTTCAATAATGGATTTTAAGTAAGCCATTTTATATTTTATATTATCCAGGCTGCCAAGCTTAACCTCTATATCATTTGAGAGGGTAAGTCTTATATTATCATCATCATTGACATCTATAAATTTTATACGGTCTCCGATATCATTTATGCTTATTTGCTCTAAAATGTTATAGAGAATGTTCTTTCCCTTTTCATTTTCTGTATATATGGTTGAACCAATCTCAAAGTTTTCAATACTCAATCCGTAGACTATAGGTTTTGAAACATCCTCTGCTTTTTGTTTTACCTCTAAGATTTTTCCTGTATCGTCAATACCTATGTAGTTGCCTATAAAACTGATATAGGCACTCTCTTGCCTCTCTTTTACAACAATCTTTATCCTGTCAGGAAGAACATATCTTACCTTTGCACTATCTACAAAGGCAACCTTTGAAAGTCTTTTTTTAACATCGGGTATGCTTACTTTAAATATGCTTTCGCCATAGTTTATACCCGAAGCATCTGATATCGTTTTTTCTGATACAGAATCGTTTCCCTCGACTATTATATCTTCCACATCGTAAATCGGTGTGAAAAACGATACTATAATGAGTCCTGCAACAAGGCATATTGCCATAAGAATGGATTTTCTTTTTTCTCTGTCAAGGTCTTTTACCTTTAAGAAAAAACTATTTATTTTTTCTTTCATTTAATCCATCCTCTCTATATCAACTCCTAAGCTTTTGAACTTTTCTTCAAAATCTTCATATCCTCTGTCTATATACTGACAATTACTGATAACAGTCTCACCAAAAGAGCCAAGTGCAGCTACGATAAGGGCTGCTCCACTCCTTAAATCACAAGCGCAAACTTGCGCCCCCGAAAGATTTTTTCCTCTTATAAAAGCTTTTTTATCTTTAACCTTTATATCTGCTCCCATTCTCTTTAGCTGGTCAGCATGGCCAAATCTGTTTTCAAAAATGTTTTCAACAATGACTCCTTCTCCAACGGAAAGACTCATTACAGACATTATAATAGACTGAACATCTGTAGGAAATGCAGGGTAAGGTCCTGTGGACACATAGGACACACAACTAGGAACATCTCCCGAAAAAATATATACTGAAGACGGGTATCTGACAACTTTGGAACCGCTTCTCTCAAGAATGGACAAAACCGACTCCAGATGCTCGGGAACTATATTTTTTATCTCTGCATATCCTCCGCAGGCAGCTACTGCGCAGCAATATGTGGCAGCCTCTATCCTGTCGGGCATGACGGTATATTCACTATCTGTAAGTTTATTTACCGAATAAATGGTTATCTCACCAGTTCCTGCGCCATAAATTCTGGCTCCCATGGAATTGAGAAAATTTTGCAAATCAATTATTTCAGGTTCTCTGGCTGCATTGATAATAGTGGTAACACCACTTCCCTTGCACGCCAGAAGCATTATGTTTTCTGTAGCGCCTACAGATGGTTTTGGCAAAAATATCTTCTCTCCGTGAAGATGGTCTCTTATGCATCTGATATTGCAATCCTCACACACAACAGATATACCCATCTTAGAAAATGCCATTAGATGAATATCTATAGGTCTTTTTCCTATATCGCATCCACCCGGCATAGAAATTACTGCTTCTCCGAGTCTTGAAAGCATTGGGCCTAAAAATATAACCGACGAGCGCATGGCTTTCATCAAATCTGGTCTGATTGTATCTGAATTTATGCTTTCGGAATTTATTATAAGAGTGTTTTCAAAAAAATCAACACTCACACCCAAGGCTTTGAGAATATCGATTGCAGCATATACATCTGACAAACGAGGGCAATTATGTATAATGTTTTGACCCCCGTTCAGCAAGGTAGCGGCAATTATGGGAAGTACAGAATTTTTGCATCCTTGTGCACATACTGTTCCACTAAGACTTTTTTTGCCTACAACTTTTACACAGCTCATGTATATCCCTCCGACAACATATTCAATATATATTATGTTATCGGAATATTTTAAGTTACAAAATTCCCCCATTGCCCACAACCATTTGTGGGCGATGGAGAATTTTTACTCCGCGATTCCTCAAGGGAATTATTAGGTAGGTAGGTAAGAGAAGCGGAGTATGAAAAAATGGCAGGGCAACACAATGTTTCATTCGTTGTCTCAGCCCTTTTTATCAGCTAATAACATTTTTCAGTTGCCTATATATAATTTCTGTGGCATCTGATTGACCAATCTCCATAGCATTGACACTCATTATCTGTGCCTTGCCAGAGAGGATTTCTTCTGACTCTTTTAAAAGAGACTCCAGGTTAAAATCTTTTTCCAATATCATTGTGGATGCGGATTTATCACTCAATGCTCTTGCATTGAACTCCTGATGATTATTTGTTACATAAGGTGACGGAACAAGTATAGACGGAATTCCGAGTACACAAAGCTCGGAAACAGTGATTGCACCAGACCGTGATATTACAAGGTCTGCAGCATTCATTACAACATCCATATTGTCTATATATTTTCTTATATCTATATTATCACCAATGGTAATACCGCTTTTTTTAATATCATTTACTACAGCATCATAGTTGTTTATACCTGTGGCAAAGCACAGTTTTATTCCTTTTTTATTGTTTATAACGCCTATGTACTGAGAAATTACTTCATTTATTTTCTTTGCTCCGAGACTTCCTCCGAAAGCAACTATATATTTTTCCTGTGGCTCTATTCCAAGTTTTTTTCTTGCAGAATTTCTGTCAACACTAAGAAGACTCTGTCTGACGGGATTACCTGTTAAAACAATATTTTTTGCACCCGAAAGATATTTCTTGCTTTCTTCAAAGCTGATTGCTGTAATAGCAGATTTTTTAGAAAGCATTTTTATGGCACTGCCCGGAAAGACATTCTGCTCATGTATAAGAGTGGGTATGCCCTTTCTGTTTGCAGCGACAACAGCAGGAACACACACATATCCCCCTGTGCCTATAACTGCATCAGGCTTAAAATCCTTTATAATCTTAGACGCCTTTCCTATAGCCCCAACAAGTTTTATTACAGTTGAAATGGTTGAAAATCCAAGCTTTCTTGAAAAGCCTTCCACATCAACATATTCTATATTAAACCCTTCGGCAGGCACGAGTCGGGACTCCATACCGCCGTTTTTTCCTACAAAGAGAATTTCACAATTTTTATCCACAGACTGTGCATATTTTGCAATAGCTATTGCAGGATTGATATGTCCTGCTGTACCCCCGCCTGTAAGCAAAAGTCTCATTTACGAAACCACCTTTTATAACTTTTTGTTGGTATATCTTGAAACATTAAGCACAATTCCCATTTCAACAAGGTTTATAACAAGTGATGAACCCCCGTAGCTGAAAAATGGAAGAGTGATACCTGTACAAGGCATTGCTGATGTGACAACGGCTATATTAAATATAACCTGCAGTGCAATAAGTGTTACAATACCTGTAACCAAAAGTGAAGAAAATTTATCAGGTGCATTAAGGGCAATTTTGTATCCTGTGACAATTAAAATTGCAAACATTACAATTACAAGCAATGCTCCCACAAAACCCAATTCTTCACATATTACCGAAAATATGAAATCTGTATGAGGTTCAGGCAGGTAAAGATATTTTTCTCTGCTCTGGCCAAGTCCTACGCCAAAAAGACCTCCTGAGCCTATAGCATATAAGGACTGTACAACCTGCCAACCAGCTCCTCTTGCATCTGCAAAGGGGTCGAGAAAGCTCATTACTCTGGCAACTCGGTATGGTGCAACAGCAACCGCACCAATTGCTACCGGTATGCCGACTCCAAGTCCTGTTGCAACAACCTGTTTAAAACGCGCTCCTGCTACAAATGCCAGTACAACACCAACGAGTATAATTATTATAGAGCCGCTAAGATGGTCTTCAAGAAATACTATTATACCGAGTGTGGCAGGTACTACCATCATAAGACAAAAACCCTTGAAGAACTTTTTGATATTATGACCATAGTCTGTCAGAAGTCGGGACATTATTATAACCATAGAGACTTTTGCAATTTCGGATGGCTGAATTGATATTGGACCAAGCTTAAGCCATCTTTTAGCTCCGTTTACCTCTACACCTATTACAGGCACCAAAAACAGCAGAACAAGTGTGACTACGCCAATGCCTATATACCACTTATACCAGACTTTATAATTCATTCTTGATACAATGGACATAAATAACAGGCCAAATAAGCCAAAAATCAGCTGTCTTCTGAAATAAAACATTGCATCCTGATTATTGTAATGGGCAATAGGACTTGAGGCGCTAAACACCATTATGATGCCAAATGCCAAAAGGGTTAAAACCATTACAAAGAATGTATAATTTACATCTCTTTTTCTTCTATGTCCGGTGGAACGCTTTGTTCTATCAGCCAAGGTAAACTCCTCCTACAGCAATTATTCCAAGTACAACAGAGGTTATAACTGCAATACATACTATCTTGTTTTCACTGAAACCGCTCATTTCAAAGTGGTGGTGTATAGGGGACATCTTAAAAACTCTTTTTCCGGTGAGCTTAAAGGATGCAACCTGAATGATTACAGACAATGTTTCTATAACATAAACACCGCCTATGATAACCAGATATATGGGCATTTTTAAAGAGAGTGCCATGGCACATACTGCACCGCCCAAAAACAAAGAACCTGTATCTCCCATAAACACCTTTGCAGGATGTCTGTTGAATACATAGAATCCAACACATCCGCCAAGCAGAATAAGGGAAAGTACTGCAACTTCTATATTATTACACATACATGCAATTATTGCCATAAACACACATACAACCGATGTAACACTTGTTGCAAGTCCGTCTACACCATCCGTAAGATTTACAGCATTGGTTGTACCCAATGTTACCAGTATTGCAAAAGGCATATACAAATATCCAAGGTCTACGGTCTTGTCAAGAAAAGGAATAGCTATATCGGTAGACAAAACTCCGTTTTTCAATGAAACATAAACAAAGATAATTGATGCCATAAGCTGAGCAAAAAACTTTTGTTTTTCTGTAAGTCCAAGATTTCTCTTTTTTACAACCTTAATATAATCATCCAAGAAACCAACCAGTCCGAATGCCAGAGAAAAGAGCATAATGCAAAGCCCTGTCCTGTTTCTGACAAACAAAAGAGTCGCTACGATTGACGGAATAATAAATATTAATCCGCCCATTGTAGGTGTACCGCTTTTTTTCTGATGCCATTTTGGGCCTATTTCGCGTATTTCCTGTCCGAATTTAAGTTTGGTAAGAGCAGGAATTATAAAAGGTGCAATGATGACAGACAGTATAAAAGCACCTGTCATAGCCAACACAAATTTATATATAATAAGTTCCATTGCACTCTCTCCTCTATTTGTTAATTTAATTTATTAAGCATTTCGGCAACAATTTCGCGTTCATCAAAATGAATTGTTTTATCGTTTAAAATCTGATATGTCTCATGTCCCTTGCCTGCAAGAACGATGACATCATCTTTTTTTGCATTCAATATGGCATACTCTATAGCATCCTTACGATTTTCTATTACCACATAAGGAGTATTTTCTTCTTTTACCCCTTCAACAACCATATCTATAATTTTTTTAGGGTCTTCACTTCTGGGATTGTCGCTTGTCACGATACAAAAATCTGAAAGAGATGCCGCCATTTTTCCCATAATAGGTCTCTTGGTATTATCCCTGTCCCCTCCGCAACCGAACAAGACAACCACTCTACCCTTTGCAAAGCCTTTTACCGTCTTTAATATGTTTTCAATTCCATCGGGAGTATGGGCATAGTCAATCATAACTGTAAAATCTTTGTTTGTTTCAACTATTTCTGCCCTTCCCTTTACTCCGTGAGCATCTTTTAAGAAATCTGCAATATTTTCCTCTGAAATTCCAAGTGCCTTAGAGACACAATATGCACACAAACAATTATATACAGAAAATTTACCAGGTATAGGCAAGGCTACTTCTCTGTCATCTACAAAAAATTTAACGCCATTTTGCATAAGGCAGACATCTTTTGCCTTTACATTGCAATCGCTGTATATTCCGTAGGAATACTGAGGTTTGCAATTCAAAGCCATATTCAGACCATACTTATCATCGGTATTTATCACACATATTTTGCTTATGGAAAAAAGCTTTTCCTTAGCCCCCGCATAATTATCCATAGTACCGTGAAAATCCAAATGGTCCTGAGTAAGATTTGTAAACGCTCCGACCTCGAACTGACATCCGTAAACACGGTTAAGTTCTAATGCGTGAGAGGATATTTCCATAACAACATATTCCACGCCCGCGTCAACCATCTGAGAAAACAACGATTGAAGTTCATAAGAATCAGGTGTGGTTCTGCCTGTTTCGATAATTTTTTTCCCTATCATATTCTGATTTGTGCCGATGAGACCTACTGTCTTTCCCGCACATTCAAGAACATGCTTTATAAGATAAGTACAGGTGGTTTTTCCGTTTGTTCCTGTAATACCTATGAGTTTCAGCTTTTTAGAAGGATTTCCAAAAAAGTTTGCACTAACCTGTGCCTGAGCTATGCGGGAATCTTTTACTATAATCTGAGGTACATCTATACCCTCGGTAACCTCCTCTGCAACAACTGCGCAGGCTCCGTTTTCACAGGCATTTTTTATATATTTATGTCCATCTGTTGAAAAACCTTTTACAG
Organism: Clostridia bacterium; assembly: GCA_045605285.1. GTDB lineage: Bacteria > Bacillota > Clostridia > UMGS1810 > UMGS1810 > RGIG4708. The sequence goes on from JAZUPR010000011.1 coordinate 10,051, forward strand.
CCACAAATATATCGCCGCATTTTATGTTTTTTGAGTTATAGCAAACTCCCGAGACATCAACATCTGACATATTAAAAGTATTTATTATTTCAACATTACTCAATATATCGTTTATTTTCACTAAAACAACGCTCCTTAATGTACATCATCGGAATATTTGAACTGAACAGTAACCACAGAGCCTTTATTAACCTTTGCGCCCTGCTCAGGTGTCTGTTTGTTGACTATAGCAACTCCTGTGCTTGAGCTGTTATCATTAACAACCTTAATATTTAATCCGGCATTGGAAAGTGCTACGTTTGCCTGAGAAGCAGTCATACCTATAACATTTGGAACTTCAATCTGCTGTCCTGTTTGTTCCTCGGTATACAGAACAACCGTTGAGCCATCTGGAAGAGTGGAGCCGCCTTTTGGAATCTGGCTGATAACTGAGCTGCCTGAACCAATGATGCTATATCTTAATCCGCTTCCTGTAAAATGCTTGATTGCATCTGCTTTTGGAAGTCCTTCAACATTTGGAACTGTATTTTCCAAGGTAGCAAGTTCTTCCTCCGTATACTGAGGCTCTATATTCATATATCGGAGTACATTGTCAAAGATATTTTTAAATGTAGGTGCCGCTGTCGCTCCGCCCATGTGAGTATCTCCCATAGGCTCATCAAGCATTACAAGACCGATAATCTCAGGGTCATTACACGGTGCAAAACCAACAAATGATGCCACATATTTTCCGTTTCCTCTTGGAATTTTTTCACTTGTACCGGTTTTGCCTGCAACTCTGTAGCCTTTGATATAAGCATTTTTTCCCGCTCCCTGTGAAACAACTCCCTCAAGCACGTTTCTTACTGTCTGAGCAGTTTCCTGAGAGATAACCTGTCTGATAATTTCTGTGTCAAAGCTCTTTGTTACATTACCTTCGCTATCGACAATTTGTTTTACAATATGAGGTCTAACCATATTTCCATTATTGGTTATAGCTGAATATGCTGTTATAAGCTGAAGTGGTGTTACTATAAAACTCTGTCCAAAACTACTTGTGGCAAGCTCCACATCGTTAAATCTTGACATCTCGTGGAATGTGCCTGTTGCTTCTCCAGGAAGGTCAAAGCCTGTTGTTTCAGCGAATCCGAACGCTTTGTAATATTTATAAAAATTTTTCTGGCCAACTCTTGCTCCAACTGTCATAAACATTGGGTTACAAGAACCCTCAACACCCTGAACAAATGTTACAGAGCCATGTCCACCATGTTTCCAGCAACCTATATTTGTGCCTGCAACATTAAGACTTCCGCCGCAATGAAATACTTCATTAAGGCTTACTACACCCTCTTCCAGAGCCATAGCAGCAGTGAGAGTTTTAAATGTGGAGCCCGGCTCATATGAGTCCACAACCGCCTTGTTTCTCCACTGTTTATTTATTTCGTCATTGTACAATTTCTTTCTTTCGTCACCTGAAAGAGCATCTATCTCTTTTTGAATATTAGCATTTGTGATAGTGAAAGGATCATTGAGATTGAATGTAGGATATGTTGCCATGGCAAGAATCTCGCCGTTTTTTGCATTCATAATGATGCAGGCAGCACCGTTTCTTACATCATAATCCTTACAAGCCTGTTCAAGCTCTGATTCAACAAAATGCTGAACTACTTCGTCAATGGTCAGCACAACGTTGTGACCGTTTTTTGAGCTTTCATATTCTTCGTGTTGCATTTGGGTAATAGCATCATTTCTGTTTGATATAATTCTTCCGGGAAGGCCCTTAAGATATTTATCATAAACCATCTCAACTCCGGAGAGACCCTGATTATCAGTTCCTGTAAAACCGATTACATGAGCTGCAAGTTCTCCATAAGGATAAAATCTTTTTGTATCATCGGTAAGAAATACGCCTTTTAAATCTTTTTCACGGATTTTATCGGCAGTTTCAATATCTATTTTCTTTTTGATTTCAACATGCTCTACGTTTTTATTAAATTTCTCTATAAGACTATTTTTATCAAGCGAAAGAATTTCAGAAAGAACCTGGGCAGTCTCTTCCACCTTATTTGCATTTCTTATGTCTTTAGGGTTAGCACTTACTGTCTCTACAGATGAGTTCTGTGCAAGGATTTTTCCGTTGCGGTCGTATATTACACCCCTGTTTGAACTGATGGTGCTCTCTCTGGTCTGTTGTTCAATTGCCATCATCTGAAGACGGCTGCCCTGAACAAGCTGATGATACACAAGAAACCCCAGAACATACAAAAGTCCTGCGGCAACAACCATCATTATTATGATAATATTTTTTTTCATAGCCAGATTCTGATTTTTCATTATACCTTTCCTTTCGGAAAATCAAAAAATATACTGCGAAAACCTGCGCAAGTCAAAATAGTCTATGCACAGGTTTCTTTACTGTTTGGACATAGGCTTATAAATGCGGTAAGCCATGTACAAATATCTTTAATCATAGTTCATCATCAGCCTTTTAAATAATATTTTATTTCTTTGCTAAATATGACTCTATTTCTTTGTGATTATCCTTTTTGTTTACTATCTCAGCATAGTCTTCCTGAACAACTTTTACATATATTGTCTGATTTTTATCCAGTCTCTGCATGCCATATTGAGATATAGCTATCTCCTCTATTTTTTTAAGGTCGATACTCTGCTCCATCTGAATTTTTTTGTTTGTATTTTCTTCTACAATGTTGGCATACTGCTTTTCAAGGTTTAAAACCTCTGTCTTTGCCTGCATAAGAAGAACTTTTGTATATACTACTGATGATGCAAGAAGAAACACAACAAGAAGGTAAGAACAAAGGGATTTTGCTGCCTGCCTTCTTCTTTTATTTACTTCACTTGAAGAGAATTCGTTTCTTACAAGTTCGGGGCCTTTTTTAGAAAATCTTGTGTCAAATTCAAGGTCGTCAATTTTGTATGCAGATGATCCATCAAAATATCTTTCCAATGTTTCTGTCTCCTTTTACAGTTTTTCTATTACTCTGAGTTTAGCACTCTTTGACCGCTTATTTTCGATGCACTCTGTTTCGCTTGGCAGGATAGGTTTTCTGTTTAAAAGCTTACCTTTGGGAGTTTGTCCGCAAATACAAACCGGAAAATCCGGCGGACATATACACCCTGTACAAAGCTCCTTAAACTTTGTCTTGACTATTCGGTCTTCTAAGGAATGAAAAGTAATTACCGAAAGTCTTCCTCCTGATTTAAGACAGGAAAACATGTCATCCAATGCATCTTTTAACGGGTCAAGCTCCCCGTTAACCTCTATTCTTATTGCCTGGAACACCCTCTTTGCAGGATGAGACCCTTTTTGTCTGAATTTTTCAGGAATAGCTTTTTTTATAATGTCTACAAGCTCAAGAGTTGTTTCTACAGGCTTTTCTTTTCTTTGTTCAACTATAAGACGGGCAATTTTTTTTGAAAATTTTTCTTCGCCATATTCAAAAAATATCTTTGAAAGCTCTTCTTCACTATATGTATTGACTACAGTGTATGCACTAAGCTCGTCCTCTACATTCATTCTCATATCAAGCGGTGCATCTTCCATATAGCTGAATCCTCTGTCTTTATTATCAAGCTGATAAGAGGAAACTCCTAAATCAACTATCATACCATCAATGGCATCTATACCTTCTCTATAGAGAATATCTTTTATATTATGGAAATTATCGTGAATATATCGCACATTTTTAAAGTCTTTTAGTCTTTCTTTGCTGGCGGAAAGTGCATTGGTATCTCTGTCAATGCCAACAAGAAGTCCATCCGTGGACAATTGAGACAGAATCTTATGACTATGTCCTCCGCCACCCATGGTTCCGTCAACATATATACCGTCTTTTTTTATATTAAGTCCATCTGTTGCCTCGTGGAGCAAAACAGAAATGTGCTTAAAATCCATTCTAATATCCGCCTTTTATATCATAATTCCAAGTTCACAAAGGTTTGCGGCAATCTGGTCGGGATCAAGAGCATTGATATAATCATCCCAGATTTCACTGCTCCAGATTTCCACGTTGTTTCCGTTGCCGATAACTGTAACATCTTTCATAATGGAAGCATAAGTTCTAAGTGGTTGTGGGAGAAGTATTCTGCCCTGCTTGTCCACATCACACTCAACACAACCCGAAAGGAGCAATCTGTTGAGTGCACGGGAGTTTTTATCTACAAAGGGAAGTGAATTCAGCTTTTCGGATACCTTTTGCCACTCGTCGCAGGAGTACACCAAAAGGTTTTTGTCAAGACCTCTGGTTACATAAAACTTATTTCCCAAGGTCTCTCGGAATTTAGAAGGCATTATAACTCTGCCCTTGGCATCAACGCTATGTCGATATTCTCCACTGAACACACTATCACCTCTTTTCAAACTAATTTTTTACCACTTTTAACCACATTGTGGCACAAATCACCACTAATTAGTTAAATTTTACCCTATTTTCTCAGATTTTGCAATACTTAATTTTAAAAAAAATTGATGTTTTTATTAAAAATTTAAATTTTGTTAAATTTTCACAAATATAATTTTAATTTATGTACAAAAATAACGACAAAAAAAGATGGAAAATCTCAAAGGATTTTCCATCTTTTTTTAAAAACAATTATTATATTTTTTCCAGAGCTTTTTTTGCAGCATCCTGATGAGCTTTCTTCTTGCTGGCTCCGATACCCTCTGCTACCATCACCCCATCTACATAGACAGCTGCTGTGTAGACTTTCTCGTGGTCTGGTCCGGACTCATCAAGAATTTTGTAGCTTAAGTTTTTACCATTATGCTGTATTTTTTCCTGAAGAGTTGACTTATAATCACAGTTTGACTGTTGCAAGGTGGCATTTTCTTCTACCGTGTCGGAGAGATTGTCAAGTATGAACTTTTTTGCGTGTTCCATATCGCTATCAAGATATATGGCTGCTATGATTGATTCAAACACATCACACAAAATAGCATCCTTGTCATAACCGTGGCTTACTCTTTCTCCGTTGCTTAAGTATATGTACTTACCAATATCCAAATCTCTTGCAGCATCAGAAAGAGTCTGTTCGCATACAACAGATGCACGAAGTTTTGACATCACACCCTCAGAAAAGGATGTGTATTTGTCATATATGAATCTTCCTATAACAAGTCCGAGAACTGCATCGCCAAGAAATTCCAGTCGTTCATAGGATTCAAGTTTCTGTCCCCTTGCTTCATTTATATATGACTTATGACACAAAGCATTCTTTAAAAGGCCTTCGTTTTTAAAAGTATATTTAAGATTACTCTGCAAATCACAAAGATTGCTCACTACAAGTCACCCCTTATTCAGCATGGCTTTTTATATATTCCACAGCCTTGCCGATTGTGTCTATACCATCCACATCGTCTTCGGATACTTCAAAATTGAATTCCTCTTCAATAGCCATAACAATCTCTACAAGATCAAGAGAATCTGCACCAAGATCATTTTCAATAGAAGATTCCATTGTAACTTCTTCTTTAGAAACGCCAAGCTGCTCTACAATAATATCTCTGAGTTTTTCAAATATCACATCTGTCACCTCCTGTACTAATATTGCAATAATATTATATATATACCAAAAAGTTTTGTCAATGAAAAATATTATTAACATATATCAAAAGTTCGACAAAATAACTGTGTCATACCAATTGAGTGAAGAATATATTAAAGCAAGAGCAAATTTACACTGGCATATTTGATACTTTGGAGGTGTGTTATGTTTTTCAAAAAATTTTCCCAAAAAATGTGTGGTCTTATAATCCTCGGGTTTGTACTGGGACTCCTTTTAGCATTTGTTATGCCTCCTATTGTAATTGCCATTGTAGAAGGTGTGTTGCTTGTATATCTATGTTGGTCTATATACTGCCATTGACATTTTCCTATGAGGTGATATCAAAATGAAAATTGTTGTACTTACTGTTCCAAAATTCATGCAAAAGATTTTGAAAACCATTTTCAAAATGTAAGCAAATGCAAAAACAGGGACTCGTATGAGTCCCTGTTCTATCTAATATTCTTCAATTAAGTGATGCAATCAAACGGCTCTTGTAACCTTGTTTGAACGCAAGCAGCTTGTGCAAACATGAATCTTTTTAGGTGTTCCGTTAACGAGCGCCTTTACTGATCTTATATTTGCCTTCCAAGTTCTATTAGATCTTCTGTGAGAGTGACTTACTTTTATACCAAAAGTAACACCTTTTCCGCAAATATCACACTTTGCCATATATATGCACCTCCTAATAATTTCTCCCATTAATTAGCACAAAGTGTATTATATCAAATAAATTATTATTTTGCAAGTGTTTTTTTTAAAAACATGAAATTTTTTTATTCTTCATATATATTATAC
>JAZUPR010000012.1:0-2574 GCA_045605285.1 Clostridia bacterium
GCCTTTAGGATGTCCCTTAAAAAAAAATAAGGTTCGTCGAAAATCGCCGAACCCTACGGTGAATAAATGAAATAAAATAATCTTAGGGGACGATGTGGGCATCATGCCCTACAAATAACAAAATGTAAATTTATGAAAAAATTTTTGTGATGTCGTAAAACAATATTGTAGGGGACAGCCTTTAGGATGTCCCGAATAATAAAAATAGGTTCGTCGAAAATCGCCGAACCCTACGATATGAAATAAAAATTAAATATTCATATTTTTCAATATTTCAATAGACCTTTGTGCAAGGAGAAGATTTTTTTCTCTTTTCTTTCTCACTTTCTGATTAAGAGGAGATATTATTCCAAAGGTTACATTCATAGGCTGAAAAGAACCCACAGAACCTGAACTTATATAGTGTGAAAGAGCACCTATGGCAGTTTCGGGAGGAAAATCTGTCATTTCTTCTCCCTTTATAAGCTTTGCCATATTTATTCCTGCTAGAAGTCCTGATGATGCAGACTCTACATAACCTTCTACTCCTGTTATCTGACCTGCAAAGAATATTTTTTCATTTTTCTTTGTCTGATAGTGATTGTTGAGAAGGTCGGGAGAATTTATAAATGTGTTTCTGTGCATTACTCCGTATCTAACAAATTCTACATTTGACAGACCCGGTATGAGAGAAAACACTCTTTTTTGCTCACCGAATTTTAAATGTGTCTGAAATCCTACTATATTATATAGTGTGGCATCCTTGTTGTCCTGACGGAGCTGAACCACCGCGTAGGGAGTTTGACCTGTTTTTGGGTCGGGAAGACCAACAGGTTTTAAGGGTCCGTAAAGAAGAGTTTCTTTTCCTCTCTTTGCCATGGTTTCCACAGGCATACAACCCTCGAAAACATTTTCTTCTCCGTCGTGTAAAATAGCACATTCGGCGTTTACAAGGTTTTCGTAAAATATATTGTATTCTTCTTCTGTCATCGGGCAGTTTATATAGTCAGCATCGCCTTTTCCGTATCGTGCGGCTTTGTAGGCAATATTCATATCTATGCTCTCTGTGGTGACTATGGGAGCTGCCGCGTCAAAAAAATGAAGATAGGAAGAGCCGAAGAAATTTTTTATTTCTTCATATAAATCTCCGCTTGTCAAAGGACCTGTTGCAACAATGGTGTAGGAGTCCTCGTCTATGTGGAAAACTTCTTCATTTATAATATTTATGTGTGGATGATTTTTAATTTTTTCTGTGACAAGCTTTGAAAAACCTACTCTGTCTACTGCAAGAGCACCGCCTGCGGGCACCTGTGTCTCGTCGGCACATTGCATAATAAGAGAATTTAATATTCTCATTTCTTCTTTTAAAAGACCCACAGCATTTTCTATCTGATTTGAGCGAAGAGAGTTTGAACACACCAGCTCTGCTAAGTATTCAATGTGGTGTGCAGGAGAATATGAGGAGGGTTTCATTTCATAAAGGTTTACATCAATTCCGCGGTTTGCTATCTGCCATGCAGCCTCGCAACCAGAGAGACCTCCCCCAATAACATTTACAGTCATTATTTTTCTCCTTTTTTAGAATTTTTTTCTTCACAGGCAGGGCAATAGAGTTTCTTTCCTCTGAAATTTCTCTCGTACATTATGCCGCCGCATTTTTCACAGAGTTTGTCTGTCGGTTTGTCCCATGATGTAAAATCACAGGTCGGGAAATTTGTGCATCCGTAAAATACTTTTCCTCTGTGAGATTTTTTCTCTATAACACTTCCGTCACATTTAGGACATTTAATGCCTATTTCTTTTACAATATTTTTTGTGTTACGGCAAGTCGGGAAATTTGGACATGCAAGAAATTTTCCATATTTTCCCTGTTTGTAAACCATCATTGCTCCGCATTTGTCGCAGACAACGTCTGAAACCTCGTCTTTTAATTCCACATCGCCGATTTTTTCTTCAGCGTCTTTTAAAACCTTTTCAAAAGGCTTGTAGAAATTGTCTATAACCTTTCTCCAGTCAGCTCCGCCGTCTTCTACCATATCGAGATTGTTTTCCATGTCGGCGGTAAAGGTAATATCCACAATGTCAGGAAAATGCTCGTTCATTATTTCATTTACTATCATTCCAAGCTCTGTAGGAAAGAGAGTTTTTTTGGAACGGGTCACATATCCTCTTGCAATAATTGTGGTGATGGTGGGTGAATAGGTACTTGGTCTTCCTATGCCCTTTTCTTCTAAAATTTTGATAAGAGATGCCTCTGTATATCTTGACGGAGGCTGTGTAAAGTGCTGCTCGGGTGAGAGCTTGTCAAGCTTTAATACATCGCCCTCGCTAAGTTTTGGAAGCTTGGTCTCTTTTTCATCTTCTTCGTCTGTTGATGCCTGATATACAAGGGAATAACCTGAAAATTTTATGCTTGAGCCATATGCTCTGAATTGGTAATCAGCGCAGTCAATAGTTGCATTTACAGTATCAAAAATAGCATCAGACATCTGTGAAGATATAAATCTATTCCATATAAGTTTATAGATTTTATACTGGTCAGGGGTAAGAGAGTCTTTTATATCATCAGGTGCGATGTCTACATAAGACGGTCTT
>JAZUPR010000013.1:0-7265 GCA_045605285.1 Clostridia bacterium
TATGCTATCAGAAAATGGAGCACTTGTTGCACTCATAAAACCTCAGTTTGAGGCAGGTAGAGAAGAAGTAGGCAAAAAGGGTGTTGTAAGAGATATCGATATTCATAAAAAAGTTATAATGAATGTTATAGATATTGCTTATGAAATAGGATTTTCTGTAGCAGATATTGATTTTTCTCCTATAAAAGGACCAGAGGGTAATATAGAATTTTTAATATATTTAAAAAAGGATAACAAATCCGAAAATCTCGTAAGTGATGAAAAAATCAATCTGATTTGTAAACAATCTCACGAAATGTAGGTATTTATATTATGGATAAAGACGAATTAAAGACTTTAGAAAAATATGGAATAATATTTGATACAGACTTTATTGATGTTTCAGATATGGTTGTATCCAATTCAACCAAAGAAGAAGCTGACAGTCTGGATTTTGCCAAAGATATAAAAGACCAGTTACATCTTTATTATCCCAACTATACACCTAAGAAAACTAAAAAGTCTACAAATTCTAAAAAGAAAAGCAAGAACACATCAACTGATTCTTCCTCAGTGAACTCCGAGCCGATTAGTGCTATTAGCGATATTGATTATGGAACAGTTATCGAAGAAAGCATCTTAACACCTGTTGATAATGAGACTGAACCTATAGAAAAAACAACAGTGGACAAAAAGTATGATTTCTATGCTGACGATATGTTATCTTTGAATGAAAAATTTGAAAAATCAGGATTTGACAACTTTACAGAAGTTGAGATAATTCGCACATTATTAGGAAATACTATTGACAGAAAAGATGTTTATTCTGTTTCAGCATCGCTTCTTTCAACATTTGGCTCGTTAGAGAGCATACTTCAGGCAGATATTTCTGATCTAGTAATTGCAGGGTTAAATCAGGACGCTGCACACGCTCTTACAAGACACAGAGAAGTAGAAAGATATCTAAAACTACACACGCCTATGAAGTGTTGTATCAAAACTAATGATGATGCAGGAAGATTTTGTTGTGAACATTTTGGCTACGATGTGGTAGAATCTTTTTATGTCATATCTCTTGATTCATTAAGAAATGTAAAAGCCTGCACATTAATCAGCAAAGGTATTGAGCACAGAACAGAGGCTTATCCGGTATCTGTAATGAGAGCGGTATTAAGACAAAGAGCAAGTATGGTTATTCTTTGCCATAATCATCCAGGAGGAAATCTTACTCCGTCAAATGAAGATATAATAACTACTCAAAATATTGCAGATATACTTAGAAAAATGGAAATACCGCTGGTTGACCATATTATTTGTCATAAAGACAGATATACAAGTCTGTTTGAAAGATGTTCAATTAATTTTTAAGAAGGATATTATGTTGTTTGAAAAATTAACTTTAGATGATAAGGAATTATACGAAAGATATACCCAGAAAAAATACATGAATTCAGAAGCTTCATTTTCCAATATGTTTATATGGAGAAAGCCTCTTGATTTGCATTTTGCAATTATTAACGAAATGTTAGTATTGCGATTTACATTTAATAATGAATATAGGTTTGTAATGCCATTTGGTGATGACAGTAACATAGAAGGCTGTATAGAGATTTTATGTAATTACTGCAAAAATATTGGTTGCAAATTGGAAATTCGCGGCGCAAATATGAATTTTATAAATATTGCATCGGAGAAATACGACTTCACTTATGAGGAAATGAGAAATCAGAGAGACTATATATATCTGACCAAAGAGCTTGCAACATTGTCCGGAAAAAAACTTCATTCCAAAAAAAATCACGTAAACAAATTCAAGTCAACATATAATTATAATTACAAAGCACTAGACAGTATTCAACTGGACCTTTGCCTTGAAAAAACAAAGGAATGGTTTGAAAAGAAATATGAAGGTAATACAGATAAATACAAAACTGAGCTGGATACTATAGAAGATGCTTTTAAATACTTTAATGAATTGGATTTCTTTGGCGGAGCGATATATGTAGATAACAATCTTGTGGCATATACCGTGGCACAGGAATTGACCAAAGATACAGTCCTTGTCCATATAGAAAAAGCGGATATAGAATATCAAGGCTCGTTTGCAATTATAAATTATGAGTTTCAAAATCAAATTTTCAATAAATACAAATATGCAAACAGAGAAGAAGACATGGGTATTGAAGGTCTTAGAAAAGCAAAACTTTCATATCAACCGGTTTTTTTGACCGATAAATTTTGTTGTAAATTTGACTGAAAGGGGAGAACAATCTATGATTTATGTTCTTTTAGCAGATGGTTTTGAAGAGATAGAGGCTCTGACATTTACAGATATGCTCAGACGTTCCGGAATTGATGTCAATCTTGTTTCTGTGGATGATATAGATATTGTCAGAGGTTCACATAATATAAAAATAGTATGTGATATAAAGATTTCAGATATTGACAAAAATACAATTGATGGGGTAGTGCTTCCAGGCGGATTGCCAGGAACTTATAATCTTAAAGATAATATTGCTGTAAAAGAGCTTCTTGACTATGCAAATGAAAATAATATTATTATGGGGGCAATTTGTGCAGCGCCTTATGTGTTCGAGCAATTTGGCTATTTAAAAGATGTTAAGGTGACAGTTAATCCTGGATTTGAAGATAAAATGATAAATTGCAATTTAGTTGATAAAAGAGTATGTACAGACAAAAACTTTATAACATCTCAAGGACCGGGAACAACTCATGAATTTGCAAAATCATTTATTTCACATTTTAGAAGTGAAGCTGATGCACTAAACCTTACAAATGAAATGTTATATAAATGATTTTGTTTAATTAAAAACAAATAAAAATTATAAACAAGTACAGTAGGGGTTTATATTATTTTAATAGATAATTTCGCAAAATTAAAATTTTGCGAAATGAGGTAGGGCTTATGGCGATAAATACTGCAAGTAAAAAATTTACCGATGTACCCCGTGTATTACGGGATTACCTGAACTTTATGACAGTTATAAAAGGTAAATCAGAAAATACTGTTAAAGAATATTATTATGACCTTAGAATGTTTCTTCGTTTTGTTTTTGCTCTCGAGCGCAGTTTAGATTTAAATGAATTAAACAATATAGATTTAACTGAATTTAATGAGGATTTATTAAAAGAAATTACTTTAAGTGATTTATATGAGTTTATGGCTTATGTTAATAATGAAAAATCTTCAAATGACAACTACAGAGCTAGAAAAGTTGCAAGTTTAAAATCATTCTTTAAATATTTACATGTAAAAACAAATTTTATTGAAAATAATCCTGCAGAATATCTTGATTCACCAAAAATAAAAAAACGTATGCCAAGATATTTAACTTTTGAAGAATGTGTAAGATTTTTAAACTCAATTGACGGAAAACACAAACAAAGAGATTTAGCTATTTTTGTTATTTTTCTAAACTGCGGATTGCGACTAAGTGAATTGGTTAACATAAATTTCAAAAATATAGATTTTGAAAAACATACATTAAGAGTTGTCGGTAAAGGAAACAAAGAAAGAATGGTTTTTCTAAATGATTTGTGTATGGATGCAATCAATTCATACATTTCAGTAAGACCAAATGATATAGTCAAACCAGGCCATAAAGACGCTTTATTTATAAGCAATCAAGGCACAAGAATCAGTAACCGTATGGTTGAAATTTTAGCAAAAAAATACTTTGAAAATGCCGGTCTGGACTACGAATTGTATTCACCGCATAAACTAAGGCATACTGCAGCTACACTTATGTACAGAGACGGAAATGTAGATATCAGAACACTTCAGGAGCTATTAGGTCATGCAAGTTTATCTACAACTCAGATTTATACTCATATAAGAAACGAAGATTTAAAAATTGCTGCAGAAAAAAATCCTTTGTCTAATTTAAATATTATTAAAACTTCAGAAGAATACTAAAAAAGATGTAAAAACAATTAGTTTTTACATCTTTTTTAGTATAGTCCCCTACTCTTTTATTCATCAAGTTTAAGAACAGACATAAACGCCTCTTGCGGAATTTCCACAGTACCAACCTGTCGCATACGTTTTTTACCCTCTTTTTGCTTTTCAAGAAGCTTCTTTTTACGTGTTATATCACCGCCATAACACTTGGCAAGTACGTCTTTTCTGAGTGCTTTAACAGTTTCTCTTGCAATAATTTTATTTCCGATAGCCGCCTGAATAGGTATCTCAAACAACTGTCTGGGTATTGATTCCTTAAGCTTTTCAGCAATTCTTCTGCCACGCGTGTATGCCTTATCAGTATGAACGATAAATGAGAGTGCATCAACAATGTCTCCGTTTAGAAGCATGTCAAGTTTTACAAGCTCAGATTTCTGGTAACCAAGCATTTCATAATCGAGAGATGCATATCCTCTTGTTCTGGATTTCAATGCATCAAAAAAGTCATAAATTATTTCATTAAGCGGCATTTCATAGTGAAGAACAACTCGAGTTTCTTCCAGATATTCCATATTTTTAAACACACCACGTCTGTCCTGGCACAGTTCCATAATGTTACCTACAAATTCTGTCGGAAGCATTATATCTGTTTTAACCATAGGTTCTTCCATAAATTCTATTTCAGACGGAGACGGAAGATTTGTCGGGTTATCTATCATTACAACCTCACCATTTGTTTTTGTTATCCTATAGATAACACTTGGTGCAGTGGTGACAATATCAATATTATACTCTCTCTCAATTCTTTCCTGTATAATTTCCATGTGAAGCAATCCTAAAAATCCACATCTGAAACCAAAGCCAAGAGCAACAGATGTTTCTGCTTCAAAAGAGAGCGCTGCATCATTTAACTGAAGCTTTTCGAGAGCATCTCTTAAATCAGAATATCTTGCTCCGTCAGCCGGATATACACCGCAGAAAACCATTGGGTTAACTTTTTTATAACCAGGGAGGGGCTCTTTTGCAGGATTGGAAACACTTGTAATAGTATCTCCCACTCTTGCATCTGAAACTGTTTTTATACTTGCAGCAATATAACCAACCTCTCCTGCCTTAAGAGTTTTACAAGGAATGGAGCCAAGAGGTGAAAGGTGTCCTACTTCAACAACAGGGAATTCCTTACCTGTTGCCATAAAACGAATGTTATCTCCTACACTTACTTCACCATCAAAAATTCTGACATACGCAATTGCACCCTTATATGAATCATAATAAGAGTCAAAGATAAGTGCTTTAAGAGGAGAATCTTCATCTCCGCTCGGAGCAGGAATCATTTCAACTACTTTTTCAAGAACGTCTTCTATACCAATACCTTGTTTTGCAGAAATAAGAGGTGCATCTTGTGCATCAATACATATAATATCTTCTATTTCTCTTTTGATTTCATCAGGTCTGGCACTTGGCAGGTCTATTTTATTTATAACCGGTACAATTTCCAGATTGTGTTCCATTGCAAGATATGTATTTGCAAGAGTTTGTGCCTCAACACCCTGGGCAGCATCTACAATGAGGATTGCCCCTTCACATGCAGCAAGACTTCTTGATACTTCATAGTTAAAGTCTACGTGTCCAGGTGTATCTATGAGATTAAAATTATATTCATTTCCATCTTTTGCTTTATACACAAGCTTAACAGCACGGGCTTTGATAGTAATACCTTTTTCTCTCTCAAGATCCATATTATCAAGTATTTGATCCTGCATCTCTCTTTGAGTAAGAACACCTGTTTTTTCAAGCATTCTGTCAGCAAGTGTGGATTTACCGTGGTCTATGTGAGCTATAATGCAAAAATTTCTTATTTTGTCTTGTCTTTGGGGCATATTATTTCTCCTTACAAATTGTTAAAATAAGTATAGCACAGTTAATCTGATTTTACAATATATAATTTTATGTAACTTCGACAGAGAACAAATCTTCTGTCGAATAATCAATGTTAGTCAACGCTTCTGATTTGCTTAAAAAGAATAGTGATTGACCATAGGCCTGCAATACCTACAAGAGTAAATATTATTCTTGATACAATAGAAGCCTGACCGCCAAAGAGCCAACCAACAATATCAAATCCGAATAAGCCTATTGTCAGCCAGTTCAAAGCACCTACGATAACAAGCGTCAAAGCTGTTTTATCCATATTATCAACTCCTTAAATCTTTTGTCGTTTATATTATTGCACATAAAAAAATAATAATGCATAAAACTATTGTAAAAATAATAATAAAGTGCTATAATTAATAAATAATGGAATTTTATATGCATAACGAGGTTAATATGAAAAAAACAAACAAATTATTTTCATATATTATAAATATTTTTTCTGTGATTTTACTCAGTTATATTGCAAGTACAACATCAGGTTATAAAACCGTTATTGTAATTGTAACATCTGCAGTTATGGCTTCTCTGCTATATCTGTCAAACAAAAAAATTGCACCTTTATACTATTTAACAGGTATTGTATCGTATGCTGTATTTTATATTACAAATACTGAGTCTATTTCTACAGATAAATTGTTATTAATGATAATAGAAATTCTTGATATATATTTACCTTCCATTTTTTTGTATAAATGTCTTTGTAACAAAAACAGCAAGTTTACATCTTGTGTAAAATACGTATCTTTGGCAAATCTGATTGTACTTATTATCTCTCTTGCTAAAACAAAGTATATTGACAATATAAATATAATGTCTGATATGGATAAGGCTTTTTCAGAAATAATTACTTATTATGGTGATATAATTTCTGCAAATACAAATCTTATTAACATAAATATTACTGATATTAATGATATGTTGATTGCAGTAAAAGATGGATTTATTATGTTAATGCCCTCATTTTATATTATATCCAGTCTTATAATCGGATATATTGTTTCAGCACTTTCCATATCCATAATTAAATCAAAAAAACAAAATTTTCATATAAATAATAAATTCAACAAAATTTATTTCGGAAGAAAACTTAATTTGTTTACACTTGCAACCATTATATTATCTTTTGTCATTTCAAACACATTTATAAATTCAGGTTTGTATAATTTTCTTGTAATTCTGTCATGTCTGTATATTGTAGACGGACTTGCTGTATTAAATTATTTTATTGAAAAGAAAACAAAAAATCGTTTTTCAACAAGATTGTTTACAGTGGTATTATTTCTGTTTTCAATATTTTCTGTAGTTACAATGCCCATTATAAATGGTTTCTCTATAATGTTTTTTGCAGGTATGCTTGACTCTACCCATGATTTCAGAAAGATAAGGAGAGTGACGGGCTGATATGTTTAATAAATATATTAAAATGATT
>JAZUPR010000014.1:0-4050 GCA_045605285.1 Clostridia bacterium
CCTGCCTGAGGTTTTTCATATCTGTAGCAGCTTGTAAGGTAGTATGTCTTTATGGGAAGAGGATTATTGAACAAGCCGTGTTCAATAAAGAGTCTTACTGCTCCTGCAGTACCCTCGGGACGAAGAGTAATGCTTCTGTCACCCTTATCATCAAAGGTATACATTTCTTTTTCAACAACATCTGTAGTGTCTCCTACTCCGCGTTGAAAAAGCTCGGTGCTTTCAAAAACAGGTGTTCTGATTTCTGATATTGCAAACTCTTTTGTTATCTCTCTTATTTTATTTTCAATATACTGCCATTTATAAGATTGATCGGGAACTACATCCATAGTGCCCTTTGGCGCTTTTATAATCATATTGGCCTCCTTCTTATGCCTCGTGATTTGGTATATTTTAAAAGAAAAATACTTTTTTTACACATAATTATACATATACTATTTTACCCAATAATCACAGTAATGTCAAGGTTTTTCAATTGCTTTGAATATTAAAAAACAGGTTGCAAAACAATGTATGTAATGCAACCTGTTTTTTTAATTTCCACACTCTATGCTTATACTGTTAAAAAGACTAAGATAGTCATCAATTGATTTTTCTGCCTTTTCATTTCCGCTTACATCAAGAATAACATTTCCGTCATGGAGCATTATGGCTCTGTTTCCATAATCCACGGCATATCGAAGATTATGAGTAACCATTATTGCAGTAAGATTTTTTTCTTTTACAATCCTGTCTGTAAGATTCATAACTATGTCTGCAGACCTTGGGTCAAGAGCCGCGGTGTGTTCGTCAAGCAGCAAAAGGTCGGGACTTGACATAGTAGCCATAACAAGAGAAAGCGCCTGTCTCTGTCCACCTGACAGGACACCCGCCTTTGAGTCAAGTCTGTTTTCAAGACCCATTCCAAGTGTTTCAAGAGACGCTTGATAAAACTCTTTTCTCTTAACATTCAAGCCTCTTCTAAGGTTATATTTTTTTCCTTTATTATCAGCCAAAGATAAATTTTCATATATAGTCATAGTCGGACAAGTGCCTACCGACGGGTCCTGAAAAACTCTTGCTATTCTCTTTGCCCTGTGATAGTTGCAGACATTGGTAATATCCTCCCCGTCAAAAATAACAGAACCTTTATCTATCTGCATATCTCCTGATATGATATTTAGTATGGTGGTTTTACCCGAGCCATTGCTTCCTACAACAGAAACAAACTCACCTTTTTTTACAAGGAGTGAAAAATTATAAAAAAGCTTTTTTTCGTCAATACTTCCCGGAAGAAAAGTCTTATTTATATTTTTTAATTCAAGCATTTTTCTCCCTCCTTGTCTTATCTGAGCTAAGAAGCAATGTTACCACAAACAAAACGGAAATTACCAGGTTTGTGTCCTTTGCAGAAAGTCCTAAAAGCATTGCAACTGATATACAAGCCTTATAAAGAATCATACCTGCAACAACGCCCGTGGTGACTTTTAGCTTTCTTATTTTACCAAACAAGGTTGTACCGATAATCACTGCGGCAAGTCCCATTACAAGAGTACCAGTACCTGCAGACACATTAAAGGATTTTATATATTGCAGTTCAAGCGAACCTGAAAGAGCCACGAGACCGTTTCCAATGGCAAGGCCGAGAATTTTTACAAGCCCGGGATTTTTGGAAAGTGTGACAACAAGTTTTTCATTATCTCCTACAGCTCTAAGCAAAAAACCTGATTTTGTGGACAAATACCAATCGAGAACTTTTTTTACAACAATCATTATCAAAAAGGCAACAATAAGGTATTTGTACTTAAACAAAAAATCGCCACTCTCTGTTGAAACAACAGAAAAAACAGTATTTTGATTTACAGGCAAAAACTCATTTGGCTTTCCGACTATTGTATAATTTACAGAATAGAGAGCCGTCATGGTAATTATGCCTGACAGCAAATCTCTTATTTTAAGTTTTACATTTAAAAAGCCTGTAAAAGCACCTGCTATGCATCCTGCCACAAAAGAAAGCAAAAGGCATATAAATGGATTTACTCCTTTTAATATAAAAAATGTTGTTACTGCCATACCAAGCGGAAAGGTGCCGTCCACTGACAAATCGGGAAAATCGAGAATTTTAAGGGTAATATATACTCCCAGTGCCATTATTCCAAAAATCAAGCCTTCCTGCAGGATACCTATGATAATATTCAGCATAAAATCCTCCAAAAGCTATTTTATAATTTCAGCAATATCTTTTACAGATTGTGGAATATTAATTCCTAAAGTTTCTGCCACTTTTTCATTTACAGAAATTTCGCTTTCATCAAGTGTCTCATAAGGAATTTGTGAGATATCCTCGCCACCAAGTATTCTTGCAGCCATTTTTCCCGCTTTTACTCCAAGTGCAAAATAATCAAGTCCTGCAGATGCAATACAGCCATTTGCAACCTGTTCTATCTCTGAGCCAAAAACGGGTATCTTTTTTGCATTAGCTTTTTCAAGAACAACAGAAAGTGCAGCAACAACTGTGTTGTCTGTCATATTGCTGATGCAGTCCACTTGATTTAGAAGTATGTCTGTTGCCTGAGCAACCTCTGCCTGTGTGCCTATGCCTTTTTCAACAATTTCAAATCCATATTTATTTGAAAGTTCTTTATACTTTCTTAAAGTGCTTACAGAATTAGATTCACTTGTTGTATACAATATACCGATTTTCTTTGCATCGGGAAGTATATCTCTTATAAGCGTTAACTGGTCTTCAACAGGGAGTGAGTCGCTGACGCCTGTTATTCCGTCATAGGCTACTCCTGGGCTTTCGGCAAGTTTGGCTTCAACGGGGTCTGATACTGCATTGAACACCACAGGGATTCCCTTTTCATAGCATACAGTATAGAGTGCCTGTGCAGACGGGGTGGCAATGCCGCATACCAAGTCTTTTCCCACAGAGGAGAAATTCTGAGCAATCTGCCCTGCCATTGTTATGTCATTTTGAGCAGATTGAAAATCTATATCTGCATTTTGTCCGTCTATGATACCCTCGAGTCTCAGACCTTCTATAAACCCCTCTCTGCAATTATCAAGGGACGGATGGTCGGCAATCTGCGTAATACCGATTTTATATCCATTACCCCCTCCTGTGCATCCTGCAAGGCACAAAAGTGATGCAACAACTGTAAACACCAAAACAAATTTTAAACTTTTCTCTAAAAATTCTCTTCTCATCATTCTATTCTCCTTAAATAAAAAAATCTTTCGAACAGACAAAATTCGAAAGATAGGTATACAAAAAATATTAATAAAAACAACTGTTCTTATCAATCTCGTCTAATCTATTTATCTAATCTCATCTATTCTGAGTATATTATATAGCCAAACTCACTATTTGTCAACTGCAAAAAAATGGTCTCCCAAAGGAGACCATTTTTAAGTAATATTTAAAATTAGAGCTGATTTCTTATAATCTTTCCGCTAGTTGTCTTTGGAAGACTATCTCTGAACTCAACGATTCTTGGATATTTATACGGAGCTGTGTTATTTTTAACATAAGCCTGAATTTCTTTTTTCAGCTCGTCACTTGGTGTAGTATCTTTGGTAAGTACAATACTTGCTTTTACAACCTGTCCTCTTACAGGGTCAGGAGCGGCAGAGACACCACACTCTACTACATAAGGAAGCTCCATAATAACACTTTCAATCTCAAATGGTCCTATACGATATCCTGAGGACTTAATAACATCATCTACTCTACCTACATAGTAATAGAATCCGTCCTCGTCTCTATAGGCAACATCGCCTGTATGATAGAGTCCGTCGTGCCATACTTCTTTGGTTTTTTCTTCGTCTTTATAATAACCTTTAAAAAGGCCGCAAGGAACTTTTTCACTTGTTCTGATAACGATTTCACCGTTTTCACCTGTACGGACACTCTGACCCTCTGGATTTACAATATCAACATCATAGAGAGGTGCAGGTTTACCCATTGAGCCCATTTTGAAGTCATTTCCAAACAAGCTGCCGATTATGCATGTGGTTTCTGTCTGACCAAAGCCTTCCATAATCTTAAGTCCTGTGAGTTTTTCTATC
>JAZUPR010000015.1:0-2980 GCA_045605285.1 Clostridia bacterium
AAATCATATTTTCGTTAAACAAATAAAGACTCATATAATATATAATTTAATAATAAAATAATATATATATTATGTGAGAGGTGATTTACTTTATGAAGGTCTTTGTATGGACAAAAAAATCTGTGTTGGTTTATGCATTAATGATTTTAACGTTTATATCATTTGTTGGTGTTAACTGGTCAAAAACTGTTAGTGTTTTTGAAAACAACGGAAAAAGAGATTTACCTATTTATTGCGTAGATAAAAAAGAAAAAGTTTGTGCACTTTCTTTTGATGCTGCATGGGGAAATGAGGATACTCAAATGCTGATTGATGAGCTTGGTCAGTATAACGCAAAAGCAACCTTTTTCGTGGTTGGTTCATGGGTTGACAAGTACCCCGAATCAGTCAAACAACTATTTGATGCCGGTCATGAAATTATGAATCATTCTGATACACATCCACATATGACACAGATTTCATATGAAAAAATGAAACAGGAAGTTGAAAACTGTGATAAAAAAATACAGAGCATCACAGGGGTTAAGCCTAATCTGTTCAGACCGCCTTATGGAGATTATAATAATGAGGTTGTAGGAACCTTAAGAGAACTTGGCCATTATACTATCCAATGGTCTGTTGATAGTCTTGACTGGAAGGATTTATCTGCTCAGGCAATATATGAAAGAGTTACAAAAAGAATTGAACCTGGTTCAATAGTTCTTTTTCACAATGCCGCAAAAAATACTCCTCAGGCTCTTCCTATGATATTAAAATATCTGAAAGATAACGATTATACTCTCGTTCCAATATCAGAGCTTATATATAAAGATAATTTCAAGGTGGATAATGCAGGAAAACAAATTTCCGTTGCAGATATAAAAACAGAAGAATAGCTGTAAAATTTACTTTTGGAGGAATTTTAATGAATATATTGGTTACAGGTGCAAGTTCGGGAATTGGTCGCGATATGGCTGATATTTTATGTGAAAAAGGGCATATAGTCTATGCAGTTGCAAGGCGGGAAGACAGACTTAATGAATTAAAGTTAAAATATCCTGAAAATATTATTCCTATGGTTTATGATTTATCTGTAGCAGAAAATTGTTTTAATTTGTTTGAAGAACTTAAGGACAAGAATATTGATATTCTTGTTAACAATGCAGGATACGGAATGTTCGGAAAATTTAATTCAACTGATTTAACCAGGGAATTAAAGATGATAGATACAAATATTGTCGGTCTTCATATACTTACAAAACTTTTTTATAATCAATTTACAGAAAAAAATAATGGATACATACTAAATGTGGCATCATCCGCAGGATTCATGATGGGACCTCTTTTATCATCATATTATGCATCCAAAGCTTATGTCCTAAGGCTTAGTCAGGCTTTATACAGAGAAGCAAAAGAAATGAAGTCAAATGTGTCAGTTTCTGTGCTATGCCCTGGACCAGTAAAAACAGAATTTGATAATGTAGCAGATGTAAAATTTTCTATTTCAGGATTAGAAAGTAAGTTTGTTGCAAAATATGCTATCGACAAAATGTTAAAGGGCAAGATGGTAATTATTCCTGGATTATCTATAAAATTACTTGTTTTTTTCTCAAGATTTATTCCGGATAGATTATTGTCTAAAATTACTTATAATATTCAAAGAAAAAAAGAGAATGCATAAGCATTCTCTTTTTTGTTATATGTTTTCCTGATTATCTGTTAAATTAATTTCTTCAGTAGCCTCTGTTACCTGTGTTTCAGAATCAACAACAGGCTCTGTTTCGTTAAGATAAATTTTTTCAAACTCTTCGCCTGAGATTTTTTCTTTTTCCATAAGAGCAACTGCAACTCTGTCTAATATATCATCATTTTCTTTTAAAAGTGTGATACATTTTTCGTATGCAGAATCTATAATTCCTCTTACTTCTTCATCAATTTCTGCTGCAAACACTTCACTCAGGTTTTTACTTTGAACAAAGTCTCTTCCTATAAATACCTCGTCATTGCTTGAGCCAAGGTTGATAGGACCAATTTTATCGCTCATACCAAATTTTGTAACCATTGCTCTGGCGATTTTTGTAGCTCTTTCAATATCGTTTGATGCACCGGTGCTTATATCATCAAGTTTTATTTTCTCAGCAGCTCTGCCACCTAAGAGAACAATAATTGAATCTATCATATCATTCTTCGTTTCGTAGTATTTATCTTCTTTTGGAAGACTCATTGTGTATCCGCCGGCTCTGCCTCTTGGAATAATTGATATCTGATGAACAGGATCCTGAGAGGGGAGAAGTCTGGTGATAATTGCATGGCCTGCTTCGTGATAAGCAGTGAGTTTCCTTTCTTTATCTCCAAGGTTTCGGGTTTTCTTTTCTGTACCAACGACAACCTTAATCATGGCATCTTCAATTTCCGGCATTTCTATCTTGGATTTATTCTTTCTGGCAGATAAAAGAGCTGCTTCGTTTAAAAGATTAGCAAGGTCTGCACCTGTAAATCCTGCAGTAGATTTAGCAATTACAGATAGATTTACATCTTCTGCAAGAGGTTTATTTCTTGCGTGAACCTTTAATATCTCTTCTCTTGCATGAAGGTCAGGAACATCTACTACAACCTGACGGTCAAATCTACCCGGTCGAAGAAGAGCACTATCTAATATATCAGGTCTGTTTGTTGCGGCTATAACTATAACTCCCTGATTCGGTAAAAATCCGTCCATTTCAACAAGAAGCTGATTAAGAGTCTGCTCTCTTTCGTCATGACCACCGCCAAGACCTGCACCTCTCTGACGACCCACTGCATCAATTTCATCAATAAATATTATGCTTGGAGCAGCTTTTTTTGCTTGTTCAAACAAATCTCTGACTCTTGATGCACCAACACCTACAAACATCTCCACAAAATCGGAACCGCTTATCGAGAAGAAAGGAACACCGGCTTCCCCGGCAACAGCTTTTGCAAGAAGGGTTTTACCTGTTCCGGGAGGTCCAACAAGAAGAAC
>JAZUPR010000016.1:0-4450 GCA_045605285.1 Clostridia bacterium
GGTGAATTGACCGAAGGTCAAGAGAGGCTACCCTGGGGCACTCCTCAAGGAGAAGCCTTAAAAAGCCTTTATTTCAATCAGTTGAAATAAAGGCTTTTTAATTAATATTTAAAACAGTCCTATTTGCAAATTATTTAATAATGCAAGAAAAAACGAGTTAGCCAATTGCTCATCAAGAAATGAAAGCTTAGGAACAAGTGATAAAAGACCCGCCGCATAAATGGCAACAACTGACCAAACGGAGCCAAGAAGCACTCCCACGGCAATTCCCAAAAGCTTATCGACCTGATGAAGAAGCGGGAGTTTCATTATGAATTTTAAAATTTTAGGAACAAACCCAATGACAAGTTTAATAATAAGAACAAGTGCCAGAAATGCAACAACAGTAACAAGAACACCAAATATCCTATCGGTTATCACTCCTGCAGCCGCACTGATAGAATCTGTCTGCTGATACATAAACCCTTTTATAAAGGTTGGCATATTACTGGATTCTATAGCCTGTGTACTTTGGGCGAGAAGTTCTTTTTCTACATATTTTTGTATGGAGTCTGACAACTTTACGCCAAGGTCAGAAGCCTTTACAAAAGCAACAAAGGGTTTGCAAAAAAATGCTATTATAACAATTGAGGTTATAGAAGACAGAGAATTGAAAAGAGAAATGGCAAAGCCTTTCTTAAAACAATTTATTATACATACTGCAACAACTGCAACTACCAAAATATCTATAAGCATATATTACCTCACCTTTACTATATGCCCTGTATTCCCTGAGATTACAAAAGCTTTTTTTCCACCGTCAAAGAGGACGGAATTTTTTATGTCTTTCAAAACCTGCACACTATTCTTTTTTCTGCACTTATCGCTTAAAACATCAAAAACTCTCTCGCGTGCAACAAGGATTTCGTCGCTGTCACAACTGATGGAAAGAACTCTGCTCTCTGTTTCAAAATGTCCGACCTGTCTGCCGCGGGTGTTATATGAATATATATCGGAGCTGCTCATAGCAGAATCGTCCTTGGCAAAACAAAGGACTGTGTTTTTCCCGTCGCACACATCATAGGTGGTAAGTTTTCTTCCCTCATAATCAATGGTGCGGATTTTCTTTCCGTTTGTTTTATAATATGTGGCGTTTTTATCTCCTATTACTACAAGTCGTCTTTTTGAGACATAATCTATACTCATAATAATATTTTCTTCTTCCTGCTGACCTGCATAGGGTTTTTCCTGTGCAAAATCAAAAATCATTACCCCGTTGGTAAATTTATTGCCGCCAAAGCCAATAGTGGATGCAGCCATATTTTTATTATCAGGAGATATGGCAACACAGGTAACGTAGTTTTCTGCGCTATGCCACTTATATATTACGTGTCCATTGTTATCAAAAACAACAATCTGATTTTTATAGCCCTCCTCGGACATAACAAGTGCAAAATATCCATTTTTATTTATACAGGAGGTAACTATTTTTCCATTTCCTGTAACAGGTATTGTGTCAGGTCCGTTGACAAGGATAGCATTGGGTGTGCCTGTGTACGAAACAAGTGCATATCTGTCGTTTGTCTTGATAACAGGTGAGCCTGAAAACGCACTTTTTTCCCACACAACATCATTTTTTGAGTTATGATATGCGATAGTGCCCTCGTTTGCTATAAGAACACCTTTTTGAAATTTCTCGTAGGCAAGGCTGCCTGTGGAATTAATGGTGATTTCCTTAGCAGGTGACGCTTGTTCAAGGCTTTGGCTGATATAATCTATAACAAAATTTGCACCTTTTACCACGCCAAAAACAACAAGCCCTGCAATAGCAAGAATTATAAGATAGCCGATGATTTTGCCATAGTTGATTTTCTTTTTATCTTTTTCTCTTTTTGAGTTGGGTTTTTTCTTTGCTGATGAAGAGGGAGTTTTCTCTTGGGATACATCTTTTTTTATGTTATCAGGATTCTTTTCTTCTGATTCCTTTTGAAAAACCACATCTTCTGATTCGGTCACGGAATCAGGAGAAACATCTTCTCTCTTACTCTCCGTTTTATTCTCGGTTTTATTCTCGGTTTTATTATCTATTATATTGTCTGAAGAATCCGAAATATTTTCATTTACTTTGTCAACTTCCTTGTTTTCGGAATTTTCACCAATGGTTGTCCTTTTATTTCTTGTGATTTTTTCCATACAGAAATCCTCCTTTAATATACAACCTTATAAAGATACAGACCTTGTGGCGGTGCTGTAGGTCCTGCATTTTGTCTGTCGCAGGATAAAATTATGTCCTTTACCTTATCAGGAGAAATTTTCCCCTCTCCTACGCTAACTAAAGTGCCTGTGATGATGCGGACCATATTATAGAGATATCCGTCTGCGCTGATAAGAATTTCTACAAGATTTTCTGACGGATTATTAATTTCCAGTGAAAAAACATTTCTTACTGTGGATAACACATCAGTTCCGCTTGTCATAAAGGAGCGAAAATCGTGCTCTCCTATGATATGCTGTGCCCCTTTCCTCATGGCATCAATATCGAGTGGTTTTCCATAGAACCACTGATAATTTCTTGAAAATACATCCGCATTGGAATCTGTGTTTATAAGATATCTATAGGTTTTGTACTTTGTATCAAATCTGGCATTGAAGTCTTCGGAAACTTCCTCGCAAGAGAGAACTTTAATATCAGTTGTGATTTTATTATTATTCATAACATAAGGAAGTTTGTCTGCAGGAATGGGAAAATTTGTGTGAAAATTTAGACAGTACATATAAGCGTGTACCCCTGCATCTGTTCTGGAGCAACCCTGAACATGAACATCCTGGCCTGTTATATGAGACAGCATTTTTTCAATTTCGCCCTGCACAGTTCTTGCCGTGGGCTGAATCTGAAAGCCGTGGAACAAAAATCCATCATACTGTATAATCAGCTTTAAATTTCTCATATATTATCACCTTTAAACAATATTAAGAAGGCATACAAGTGCCACAAATACAGAAACCACGAATATCGCCTTATAATCTACAGAGCATATACGAAGTTCTCTGAGTCTTGTACGACCCTCGCCGCCCCTGTAGCAACGACACTCCATAGCCATGGCAAGTTCATCGGCGCGTCTGAAAGAATTTATAAAAAGTGGCACAAGAACAGGCATAAGCGCCTTTGCCCTATTTATGATATTGCCGCTTTCAAAGTCTGCTCCCCTTGCTTTCTGAGCCTTTATGATTTTATCTGTCTCTTCTAAGAGAGTAGGGATAAATCTTAAAGCTATAGTCATCATCATGGCAAGTTCATGGGACGGAAGACCAATTTTTGAAAAGGGTTTTAAAAGACTCTCTATACCGTCTGTAAGCATTATGGGAGAGGTAGTATATGTGAGCATGGATGTGCCAACAACGAGGAAAACCAATCGAAGTGACATTGTAACAGCCATTTTAACTCCTGTGTAGGTTATCTTTAAAAAACCTATTTTAACCCACACATCTCCTGTGCCTGTCATAAAAACATTTATGACAGCAGTAAAAATTATAAGAAAAAGAACAGGTTTAACGCCTTTTAAAACAGTATGAACTTTTATTTTTGAAAGTTTTATAAGACACAAAGTGGCAAGGAGCACAAAAGCATAGGAAAAAACGCTTTTTGCAAGAAACACTGCCACGATATATACAATTGATGCGACAATCTTTATTCTAGGGTCGAGCCTGTGAACAGGTGACGGTGCCGGAATATACTGCCCGAGGGTTATATCACTAAGCATCTTTATTCTCCTTATACTTTATTATTGCTTGTTTTGCATCTTCTACAGTATATATATTATCGCCAAGGTCGATGCCCTTCTTTTTGAGTCCATACACAACCCTTGTGATTTCGGGAACATCTAGACCTATTTCCTTTAATCTTTCCACATTGGAAAAAACAGCGGAAACTGTATCAAACATAACAAGATTTCCATTATCCATAACCATAACTCTGTCTGCAACACGGGCGATATCTTCCATGCTGTGACTGACAAGAATTATGGTGATATTATTTTCTTTATGAAGAGATGAAACGAGGTTTAAAATGTTTTTTCTGCCAAGAGGGTCAAGTCCTGATGTGGGTTCGTCAAGTATAAGATACTTTGGCTCCATAGCAAGAACTCCCGCTATGGCAACACGCCTTTTTTCCCCTCCAGAAAGCTCAAACGGGGATTTTTCTAGCACATGCTCACCAAGACCTACAAGCTTTATGACACTGCGAACAATTTTATCTGTTTCATCTATAGTTTTTCCTATATTTAACGGTCCAAAAGCGATGTCTTTATAAACAGTTTCCTCGAAAAGCTGATATTCGGGATACTGAAAAACTATACCTACTTTTGAACGGATATCTTTCATCTTTACGCCTTTTTCTGTTATATCTGTGCCATCTATGATGACAGAGCCTGAATGAGGCTTTATGAGTCCGTTAAGATGCTGAATAAGTGTG
>JAZUPR010000017.1:0-8133 GCA_045605285.1 Clostridia bacterium
TTTTGGGTCTGTCGCTGCAAGTCCTGCAGATGTACCGCTTGTAGTTCCCATAAGACCGCCAAATACCATTGCTGCACTGGGAGTGGTAAGTCCAATTCTTTTTGCAACCACAGGAGTGAGAAGCATTACTGCAATTGACTTGAAAACACCTGCCGCAATCGAAATTGCGATAACTGCAGAGTCAGCACCAACTGCTGCACCTGTAACAGGTCCTACTACGAAGGTAACGGTTCCTGCAGCGATAGTTGTAACACTTGCTGCATCCCTGTAGCCAAATGCAACTGCAATTAATGAACCCACAATAAATGTGCCTACTATACCTATAAGAAGTGCTATAACACCTGCAAGACCGCACTTTTTAATTTCTGAGAATTTTGCACCGTATGAGGTTGAAATAATTGTAAAATCACGAAGCGATGAGCCTCCCAGAATACCGATACCTGTGAACACTGTCACATCTGCAAGTCCCTTAGACCCACCTGTAAGTCTTCCGCCTACATATGCTAAAATGAGTCCAAGAAAAATGGCAATTGCAGATGAATGTATTCTTCCTCTGGTAATTTTAGATGAAACAATGTTGGAAAATATCGCAATTATTCCAACTATCAAAAAAGACATAACAAATGCGTTGTCAACAAAAAGTTCTACAAAAATATTTGCTAATTCTCTCATGCCTCTACCTCCTTATTATCTTCGTCTTCACTCGATGTTGATATAAACTTATTAAATATAGGGATAAGAAGCAACATAACCACTACAACACCAACTCCTGCAGTAAGAGCAAGGATACCGCCGTCAAGTGCACTTACAACATTCTGTGACGCGGACAATGCAATGATAACCGGGATAAACATTTCTTTCCAGAACTCAATACCTTTTTCGTATCCTTTTGGAAGAATTTTATTTATCTTTTTGGAATTGGTTACAATCAAAAGCAGAATCATCGCAAATCCAACACCACCGATATCCGAATTAAGACCGGTTAAAAGTCCCAATAAATTTCCTACATATGAACCTATAAACATACAACCGGCAAGTAGTGCCACTCCGTAAATCATAAAATATAATCCTCCTTTGTTTTATCCACTTAATTATAAAGTCAAGTTGGTGTATTGTAAATAATGAAATAAAATATACCTGCTATACATTTTATCATATAGTAAGTATTGACAAAACCCCTATTTTACCATAAAATAAATATGAGGTGAGGATAATGGAGCTTTTGCAACTTCAGTATTTTTGCAATGCAGCTGAAACAGAAAACTTTTCTAAAACCGCAAGAAATTACAATGTGCCAACTTCAAATATTTCCCAAAGCATTCGCAGGCTTGAGGCTGAGTTAAACACTACTCTTTTTGACCGCTCCTCAAACAAAATTTTTTTAAATGAGCAAGGCAAGTTGCTATATTCTAATGTCAAAGCCGCACTCATGTTGATTCATGACGCAAAAACAAAACTTTGCGATAATGAAAAAATTTCCGGTGAAATTAAAATACTTGCAGAAACAAACAGGCGTATTGTAACAAAAGCCATAGAACGCTTTCAAAAAAGCTACTCTGACGTTGTTTTTTTCATTAATCACTCATCCGAAGACACAACCGATAAGTATGACCTGATTATTACAGATAAACTCCTTGAGAAAAAGAATTTCGCAAAGCATTTACTCATTGTGGACAATCTGCTTATAGCAATGAAAAAAGATAATCCTCTGGTGAAAAACAGCGAAATTTCCGTGAAGGATTTGGAAAACGAAAAGTTTATTACAATGAATAACAAAAGCGGACTATATAAACTTACAAACGAAATATGCCGCTCAGAAGGTTTTACGCCAAATATTGTAATCCAGAGTGACGACCCTAATTATATAAGAAAGTACATAGAAATGGGTCTTGGCGTTTCATTTGTTCCCTCTCTTTCGTGGAAGGGCACTTTTTCAGAAAACGTCGAATGCAGACAAGTTTTTAACATAAAAAGATACACCTTTGCATATCTCAACACCCAGAAATATATCTCTAAATCCATCCTATCATTTTTAGACACTTTACTGGATGTAGCAAGAGAATATTCTCAGGAAGAATAAAACAGGAGACCTTTTTAAGAGGTCTCCTGTTTGTTGTATAAAAGTTACATTTATTTAATATCTGTTTTCCACAATCCATGAAGATTGCAATATGCATAAACCGAAATAGGTTTTTCATCAGCCAGTGCAAAATTTACCACCGGCTCAGAGTCAAACTCCAGATTTTTTCTCTGACCGCCTTTATCTGTCTGAAGATATACCCACATAATACTGTGTTCCTGTGCCATGGGATGAAGTACTGAACCAATGCAAACCTTTACACTGTTTCCATCAACAGTTACAACTGGCAAATGCTTTTCGTGGCTGGCATCAACTACGCCGGGTTCAAGCTTTGTCATCTTCTGCCCACAACAAATCATAGGAACACCTGCATCATTTATCATACCAATGAGATTTCCGCAATGCTCACATATAAAAAATCTGTTATTATCCATATTTAGCTCCTCCATATTTAATCTTTTTAATATTATGTCATATTAATATGAATATAATCAATGTATTCATGATTTATATAATACAAAAAAGAGAAATCAATGATTTCCCTTTTTATGCACAATTAGAAAATTTCATATTTTTTTGTCTTATTACTGTTATACGCAGCTTCAACAATTTTCTGTGAACGAATTGCATCCTCCGCAGTGATGGGAATTTCTCCCTCACCAGCAACTGCACGTCCAAAAGCTTCTATTTCTTTTGTATACATATTACCAAGCTCAAGATTCAATTCTATTGGAGCAACATAGTCTCTGTTCTGCTCTGCACCGTAACCAAGGCTATCGTCTGCACAAAGGATTTCAACTTCTCCACCCTCTACCTGTGAGATGGTTCCCTGAGCAAAAATGCTGCCCTTTGTTCCATAAAACTCTATCTTACATTTTGCAGCTGCATCGGGAATGTTGAAGTTTGCATCAACATATGCTATAGCTCCGTTTTCAAGTTTCATAATAATTGAGCCGGCATCTTCTACAGAATAATCGAAAATCTGATTACCGGAAAAAGATGCTACTTCTTTTACTTCAAGACCTGTAATACTGCGAATAAGGTCAATGCAGTGTACACCCATATCCATAAGTGCACCGCCGCCGGAAAGTTTGATATCCTGACGCCATGCATTATCCATCTTTGGATACCAGCATGTGAGCTGAGCTCTGGCAGAAACAATCTCTCCGAGTTTACCTTCTTTGATAACCTCTTTCATCTTCTGATGATATGTATGGAATCTCATCATAAATCCAACACCAAGTTTTACTCCCTCTTTATTACAGAAGTCTGCAATTTCTTCTGCTTCTGCTGAAGTAAGACCTACAGGTTTTTCAATAAGAATATCTTTCTTTGCTTTTGCAGCAGCAAAAACCTGCTCCTTGTGACAAAAAACAGGAGTAGCTATATATACAGCCTGAATCTCATCTACAGCAAGAAGCTCCTCTACATTGTCAAAAGCATATTTTGCATTATATTTTTCTTTACAGTTTTCAGCTGCAGCCTTATTTGTATCCATTACAGCAACAAGCTCTGCATTATCGGCAAGCATCATGCCAGGAAGAGTTCTTCTGTCTGCAATACCGCCACAGCCTATAACGCCCCATTTAATTTTCATATGATTACCTCTCTAATAATAATTTGTACACACAAGTAATTATATATCCCCTGTGCGTATAGATGTATCTGCAACAACTATATGTGGTATGTAGGTTTAATTTTATATAATTATGGCTACATATTTACACTACAGATAAAGTATATCAATTTCTCCTATATTTGTCAATACTACATTGCCCGAAAAATCACAATTATGCCTTCTGTAACATCAAGTCCTGCTCACCATTTGGCACTGCATTTTTATAACCAAATATAACACTCTTGTACATTATGGTCAGGTTTTATTTACTAAGATTTGCAACCAAAAGAATGACAAGCTACAAAACATCTATCTGACACATTTTCATAGTAGAAAGAGCTGCATTATGGCTATCAGGCGTTACCCCGGCACAACACTCAGAGAGAACTGATATTTTTGCATCAGGAAACAGAGCCTTTAAAATCAATGCATTTGAAACAACACATATATCTGTGCAAAGTCCTGCAAGCACAATTTCTGAAAAATGGAATTCCTGCCACCCCGTATATCCAAAGGACGGTTTATCAATAATTATGCTGTCTTTATAAAAAACCTCGGAGACAATTTCCCAGCCCTGTGTACCCTTTATACAATGCTCTATGGGGAGTTTCTTTCCCTCGGGAGTATGGAGATAATCTGTATTATGAGTATCTCTTGTATATATAATCTGATATCCTTTTTTCTTATATTCAGCTACTTTTTCAGCTACAAGAGGAACAATGGAAACAGCCTCATTTGTGCCAAGACTCCCATCAATAAAATCCTTTTGCATATCTATAACTATAAATGCTTTCATTTTCTCACCCTTATTCTATTATTTATTGCTCAGGAACAACGCAGAACATTATAAGGTCTTTATCACCATTATTTATTGTTGTGTGAGCAGCCCCCTTCGGACAATAATGGCTCTCACCGGGATTTACTATCTCTTCTTCACCGTTAAGAATACATTTTGCCTGCCCCGATATTACATATATTATTTCGCTGTTTGTTTCGTGATTATGAAGACCTATTGAGCATCCTTTTTTCAGGACAATTCGCATAATCTTTACATTATCATCAGAAAACATTCGGATTGCGGTTTCTCCTTCTCCATTTTTAAAGTTAGGATTAACTATCTCCTTTATTTTATCAAAGCTTATCATTTTCAATTCCTCCTACACCCTAATATAATATAAAATTATATCACTATAACAAAAAAATGTAAAGACAATAAAAAATCTACCGTGATTTGAACAAGGCCTGTAAAAAGGATAATATAAAAAAGCCCCCACTATGGTTTTATTATCACATGGTGGGTGCTTTGTACTGTACGTAAAAATTTGGGCAGTCTAGTTTTATTATTGCATATCTGTCACCTTATAGCCCTGTGCTTCAATAACAGATTTTAAGATATTATTTTCAACATCTCTGTCAAGAGTAACGACAGCCTCCCCTTTTTCGTGACTTGCCTGTGCCGAAACAACACCAGCCACATCTTCGAGAACTGATTTTACCCTTGCTTCACAATGAGGGCACATAAGACCCTCTATTTTAATTGTTTTTGTCATGATTTTCACTTCCTTTTTATGTTTACGAAACTTAATTAAGTTTAACCTCAGAGCATTTGTAACAACAAAAACACTTGAAATGCTCATAGCCGCTGCACCAAACATTGGATTAAGGCTTAACCCGAAAGGTGCTATAAAGAGTCCTGCTGCAAGTGGAATGCCAATTATGTTATAACCAAACGCCCACATAAGATTTTGTTTTATATTTCTGATAACAGCCCTGCTGAGTTTTATTGCTCTTTCTACATCAGAGAGAGAATTTTTGACAAGCACTACATCTGCAGCATCAACTGCAATATCTGTTCCCTTGCCTATGGCTATGCCGATATCTGCACTTGTAAGCGCAGGGGCATCATTTATTCCGTCACCGACCATTATAACCTTTCCCTGATTTTTAAGGGATAAAATTACTGATTCTTTTTCTACAGGCTTTACATCAGAATATATATCATCTATTGAGAGAGTATCGGCTATAGCTTTTGCGGTTTTTTCGTTATCGCCTGTAATCATTACAACCTTAATGCCTGATTTTTTCAAAGTATCAATGGTTTCGTGACTATCATGCTTTACTACATCCGCAACTGCAATTATACCAATCACAGAATTTTCAGAGCAAAAATACAATGGCGTTTTTCCTTTTTCTGCAAAAGTTTCTGCAGATTTTACAATGCTGTCGTCTACATGGATTTTCTCTGAAACAAATTTATAATTTCCGCCAAATGCAAGTTTTCCATTTACAATTGCAGACACACCGCCGCCTGTATACACCTTAAAATCTATAGTGTTTGCAGGCACAATACTTTTTTCTGATGAGTAATCCATAATTGCTCTTGCAAGGGGATGCTCACTGTTTTTTTCAAGAGATGCAGCAATCACAAGAAGTTCCTGCTCATCGACACCTGAAGCGGTATAAACATCTGTAACCTTTGGTTTTCCCTCGGTTATGGTTCCTGTCTTATCAAGTGCAACAATTTTTGCTTTGCCTGTAATTTCAAGGGATGTTGCCGTTTTATAAAGTATTCCGTTTTTTGCACCGACACCTGTGCCAACCATTATTGCAACAGGTGTTGCAAGTCCAAGTGCACACGGGCAACTGACAACGAGCACAGAAATGGCTCTGCCAAGTGCAAACCCAAACTCTTTTCCTATAAACATCCATACTGCAAAGGTTATTAAAGCAACAACAATTACAAATGGCACAAACACGCCTGATACTTTATCGGCAATTTTGGCAATCGGTGCTTTTGTGCCTGTTGCATCATTTACAGCCTTTATAATCTGAGAGAGGGCTGTGTCCTCACCTACTGATGTGGCTTTGCATTTTAAAAAACCTGCACCGTT
Source organism: Clostridia bacterium (assembly GCA_045605285.1). GTDB lineage: Bacteria > Bacillota > Clostridia > UMGS1810 > UMGS1810 > RGIG4708. The sequence continues at coordinate 6,590 of JAZUPR010000017.1, forward strand.
GATTGTAGCGGCATACACCTTGTCACCGCATATCTTGTCTACAGGTATACTCTCGCCTGTCAAGGCAGATTCATCAATTGTGCTCTCGCCCTCAATTACAACACCATCTACAGGAATAGAACTTCCAGGGTAAAGCACAAAAACATCACCCGATTTTACATCACGGGCATCTATGATTATTTCCTTGCCATTTCTTATAACATTTGCTTTTTTAGGGGCTAAGTCCATCAATCCCTTAACTGCACTTGTGGTCTTGCCCTTGGCTTTTTCTTCAAGCATTTTACCGACAGTTATAAGGGTTACTATCATTGCAGCGGACTCAAAATACAAGCCATGCAAATGAGATACCCCTGTTACTGCCATGTCAAAAGTCATTGCAACACTATACAAAAACGCCGACATAGACCCCATAGCAACTAAAGTATCCATATTTGGAGTTAATTTTGCTGCTGCCTTAAATCCATTTACAAAAAAATTCTGATTTGCAATCATTACAAGAGCCGCCAACATCATCTGCAAAAGTGCTATGGCAACGGTGCCAGATGACAGAAAAGAAACAAAAGGCAGACCAAACATAACATGTCCCATTGATATATACATCAGGACAATCAAAACACAAATTGAAAAAACCAATCTTGTCTTTATTGTGCTTTTCTTATTATTTGTATCTACAAAATCTTTTGTTTGTGATGTATTTTTAACTATTCCGTATCCGGCTGACTCTACAGCTTTATAAATGTCTTCATCGGCAATGTTACCCTCTACATACAGGGTATTGGTTAGAAGATTTACCGAACATTCTTTTACCCCGTCAAGAGCAGCCACGGATTTTTCCACTCGTGAACTACAAGCAGCACAACTCATTCCGGTAACTGTGAATTTTTTCATCACTGTGCCTCCTGCCAATTGAAATATAAGTTTATATACATATTATATACAAAAGACAATAAAATTTCAAGAAATATCAATCCTGTTTTTACTGCTTTCACAGGTGCACTTTCCACATTCTTTGGAATGAGGACAACCTATGCAGGCATTTCCGTTCTTTTTTGATTTATAAATATAAAATATTGCCCCTCCCACAATTAAAAGGAGTATAATGCACACTATTAAATTTCCCATTATTTATTACCTTTCAAAGCATATTGTGCATCAAGCTTTTTATCGGGTTTTACAGCAAGATATGTAACAACTGCAACCATTACTGCAACTGCAATAAGACCTGGGATAAATCCTGTGCCAAATGTACCTTCTGTTATTAATGTGCCTATCTGATATACTAAAAAAGCTATTGTATAACCTGTAGCAAGCTGAAGTGCAACACCGCCAAGCATCCATTTTTTATCCTTGATTTCAGCATTCATAGCACCAATAGCAGCAAAGCAAGGAGGGGTGAAGAGGTTAAACATCAGGCAGGCAAGAGCTGCCGCTTTTGTAAGACCGAGTATTGCAGCAACCTCTGCTCCACCACCGGTTAAAGCAAGTTCTTCTGTGTCAATAAAGTTTGTTATGCCATAGCATACTGCAAGAGTGCCGACAACATT
>JAZUPR010000018.1:0-7697 GCA_045605285.1 Clostridia bacterium
GATGAATGGGTTTTATAATTTGATGTAAAAAACTTTCCCTAATTTTGATTAAAAGGCTCCCCTGTGTAAGGGGAGCTGGCAAACCGATAGGTTTGACTGAGGGGTTGTATGTTTATTCACTGATTTTAATCTTAATTCCCCCTACTTTTGTAGGGACAAAAGTAGCAAAAACCCTTCGGGGAGTTTCGATTCTCCCCGTACCCCTACAAACGACCAAAGGCAAAGCCTTTGGAAACCAAGAACAATGTAGGCATTTGCAAAACAAATGCCCACCACAATTATTCATTATTCATCATTCATTATTCATTAAAAAAGCACTCGCAATTGAACAGAACCAGTAAAAACGGACAATAGAAAAAAAGCACCTCCTATGGTAGAATAAAAATACCATAGGAGGTTTTGTTATGTCAGGAATTAAAGGAATGAAAAAGTATCCACAAGGAATAAGAGAAAAAATCGTATCCGAGTACAATAATGGTGCGTCTCAATGTGAATTGAGTAGAAAGTATAAAATAAGCAGATATGCGATCCAAAGTTGGTTGGGCACAATTCAAAGTAAGGGTATACTACCTAAAAAGCAAGGGCGTAAACCTGCAAAAACATTACAAGAATACAAATATGAAAACAAAAGATTACAGATGGAAAATGAGCTTTTGCGGGATTTTCTCTCGCTCACAGAAAGGAAGTGAAAACAAGTGTAAAATATTTAGTTATCTATCGACACAAAGAGCAATATTCAATTAGTGAAATGTGTAGATTTTTTAATGTATCAAGAAGTGGATATTATGGGTATGTTTCCAGAATAGATATACCTGCAAAAGATATGTATCTAGCAGAAAAAATACGAGAATGTCAGGATAAGTGTGGGAAAACCTACGGTTATCGCAGAGTGCATATGTGGCTTGAAAGAAACGGAATATATCATAATCCCAAAACAATACTTCGTGTCATGCAGAAATACAATCTTTTATCTGTTGTCAGAAGAAAGAAATACCGCAATTATGGCGAATATTTGCATCGTTATCCAAATTTGTTGAATAGAGATTTTAAGACGGAAAGACCAAATCAAAAATGGGTTACAGATATTTCGTATATTAAAACTGGTCAGGGAACATTGTATTTATCTGTTATTAGAGACTTGTTTGACAACAGCATTGTCGCCTACAAAACCGGAACGGAACAAAACATTAATCTTGTCCTTTCTACGATCAGAGAAGCTAAGAAAAGAGAAAAGGTCACCGCAGAGCTGCAACTCCACAGTGACCAAGGCTTTCAATACACTTCGCATGCATATTATCGCCTAACACAATCATACGGCATAATCCCATCAATGTCAAGACGCGGAAATCCATATGATAATGCTATGGCTGAAAACTTTTTCTCTATACTTAAAACTGAGTGTATCCACAGAATCAAACTTCAAACTTACGAAGATGCTCGTCTGCTCATCGACGAATACATAGATTTTTACAACAATGAAAGAATACAACTTAAAACAAAACTGACTCCGCTTGAAAAACGAAGTCAGTATGTTGCTTAGAATTTAATTATTGCTACCATTAGGTGCTTTTTTGTACTGTCTGCACAAATTGGTGCAGTTCACAATTTGCGAGTGCTTTTACTCTCTTACAAAGGAAGAGGAAAAAAGGATGCAGAATTGTCAAATTGAACCCGAAGCTGTACAAAGGTACTGCAAGAGGTGAAATTTGGCAATAGTCAAAAGCATAATATAAAAAGAAAAACATCGCAGATGCGATGTTTTTCCACATATAAATATCTCTTTTGTAATTTTGGGAAATATATAATTATTTAATTCCCGCTTTTGACGTTCTGCGCCTTTTTACCTCACTTTAAAAGTCAGCGTTGCCAACTGTTCTCGGGAATGGTATAACATCTCTGATGTTTGAAATACCTGTAAGGTACATAATAGCTCTTTCAAAGCCAAGACCAAATCCTGCGTGTTTGCATCCGCCATATTTTCTAAGGTCAAGATACCACCAGTAGTCCTCGGGCTTTAAGCCAAGCTCGTTCATTCTGTCAACTAAAACATCATATCTTTCTTCCCTCTGGCTTCCGCCTATGATTTCGCCGATGCCGGGAACAAGAAGGTCCATAGCTGCAACAGTCTTTCCGTCGTCGTTAAGACGCATATAAAAGGCTTTTATCTCCTTTGGATAGTCTGTAACAAAAACAGGCTTTTTAAACACCTCTTCTGTAAGATATCTCTCGTGCTCTGTCTGAAGGTCAGATCCCCACTCTACAGGGTAGTCAAAATTGTCGTTGTTCTTTTTAAGAATTTCTATAGCCTCTGTGTATGTTACTCTGCCAAAGTCTGAATTTGCCACATGCAGAAGTCTTTCCACAAGACCTTTGTCTACAAAGTTATTGAAGAAATTGATTTCTTCAGGTGCATTTTCAAGAACATATTTTATCACGAATTTCAGCATATCTTCTGCAAGAGCCATATCGTCAGAAAGGTCTGCAAAGGAAATCTCAGGCTCTATCATCCAGAACTCTGCGGCGTGTCTTGTGGTGTTGGAGTTTTCTGCTCTGAATGTCGGTCCGAATGTATATACATTTCTAAAGGCAAGAGCATAAGTTTCGCAGTTGAGCTGACCTGAAACGGTAAGAGATGCACTTTTGCCAAAAAAGTCCTGAGAGTAGTCCACATTTCCCTTGTCGTCAAGAGGAATATTCTTGTTGTCAAGGGTTGTCACCTGAAACATCTCGCCTGCACCCTCGCAGTCACTACAGGTGATAAGGGGTGTGTGAGTATATACAAAGCCTCTTTCGTTAAAAAACTTGTGAATAGCATAAGCTGCAATACTTCTTACACGGAAAACTGCAGAAAATGTGTTTGCTCTCGGACGAAGATGCGCAATAGTTCTAAGATACTCAAAAGAGTGTCTTTTCTTTTGCAAAGGATAATCTGGAGTGGACTCGCCCTCAACAAAAATCTCTTCTGCCTTTATTTCAAAAGGCTGTTTTGCATCGGGAGTGAGCACCAATGTGCCCTTTACGGTAATTGCCGCACCTACATTGAGAGAAGAAATTTCTTTATAATTATCTATTTTTTCACTTTCAAATACAACCTGAACATTTTTAAAATATGTTCCGTCGTTCACCTCTATAAAACCAAAAGCGTTGGATGCGCGGATTGTTCTTACCCATCCGCTTATTTCAATTTTCTGGTCTTTATAAGTTTCCTGTGTGCGAAAAATATCTTTTACCAATGTTTTCATTACTTTTAAACCTCGCTTAAAATTCTTATAATATAAGAAAGAAAAAATTCATATACTATAGTTATACTATAAATCGGGCAAAAAAACAATATCTTTTTTGAAAATTTGCCCTTTCTTTTTTAAAATAATTGCACATATTCGTTTTTTGTGTTATGATATACTAAATATAATGTAAGCATAGGATGAAAAATTATGAAAAAAACTATTCTTATAATAATTCTTGCAGTAGCACTTGTGTGGGCAACCCCCTATCTAAACGAATATTTTTCCACAAAATCAAAAGACGGAAACCCTGTGACAATCACCATTTCAGAGGGTGCATCCACAGATGCTATAGGAGATATTCTCCTTGAAAAAAACCTTATTAAGCACAAAAATCTTTTTAAGTTGAAAGTAAAGCTTTCTCAGTACAACAACAGACTTAACTACGGAACATATACCCTTGACGACGGTATGTGCCTTGCTGACATTATAGAAACACTTGCAAGTACAGCGGGTCAGGAAACAGTAAGCCTTGTTGTACCTGAAGGCTATACCATAGAGCAGATTGCAAAAAAGATAAACACCCTTGGTATATGCGGCGAAGAAGAATTTATAAATGCCCTTTCCCTCGACTACGACTATGAATTTATAAACCACATACCCGACAGAAACTATAAATACAAGCTTCAGGGATTTCTCTTCCCTGACACATACACATTCTTTAAAAATGCCACACCTTATCAGGTGGTGGACGAGATGCTCAAAAACTTTGACACCCAGTACAAAAAGCATATAGGAGAGTATTCCCCTAAAATCTTTGACATAATCACCAAGGCATCTCTTATAGAAAAAGAGGCGGTGCTGGAGAGAGAACAGCCCATAATATCAGGCGTTATAGAAAACAGGCTCTCTAAAAATATGCCTCTTCAGGTGGACGCGGCAATTGTATATTTTATTACCGACGGATTGTACGATGTGGACACCGTTTACTACAAGGACCTAGAAAAAGAGTCTCCATATAATATATACAAAAATGCAGGACTTCCCGCAGGTGCTATATGCAATCCGGGCATTACCGCCATAAAAGCTGCGGCAAATCCAAAAGCTCACGAGTACCTGTACTATCACACAGACACAAAGAAAAATGACGGAAGCCATATATTTACAAAAACCTATGAAGAGCATCTGTCAACTCAACAATAAGCGAGGAGAAACTCATGGAACAGAAAAAACTTGACCGTATAAACGAACTGGCGAGAAAATCAAAGGAATCAGGCTTAACCCCTGAGGAAACTGCCGAGCAAAAAGTGCTCCGCGAGGAATATATAGCAGCTTTTCGCGCATCACTTACAAATGTTTTAAGCAATACATATATACAAACACCCGACGGAAAGAAAACAAAAGTAGAAAAAAAGAAATAATTAAAAAGGAGGGCAAAGGCTATCCCCTTTGCATCTAAAGCTATGAAAATACTTATGGCGCTTAATGGATTGGACATTGGCGGTGCCGAAACCCACGTTGTCGAGCTTTCCAAAGAAATAAAAAGACGCGGACACGAGGTTATTATGGTGTCCTCTGGCGGAGTGTACCAAAAAGAAGTGGAAGACTCAGGCATAAAGCACTACAAGGCAAATCTTGACTCCCGCTCTTTTACAAATATTCTTAAAGCAAAAAAACAACTTAAAGAAATTCTTCAAAAAGAAAAACCCGATATTGTGCACTCCCACGCGAGAATACCGGGATTTATTCTTCATCTTCTCCACAAGGAAATGAAAAAGCCTTTTGTGTTTGTAACCACAGCACATTGGACCTTTGACACGACATTTCTTGTAAAAAGTCTTACACGTTGGGGCGAAAAAACCCTTTCTGTAAGCGATGATATTAAAAAATATCTTCTCAAGAACTACCCCGAGGTAAAAGAAGAAAACATCTATATAAGCATAAACGGTATAGACGGAAGAAAGTTTTCAAAAGACGTGTCAGGCAAAAGGATTGAAGAAGAATTTTCCCTTACTCCCAATGCAAAAAAGATTGTCTATGTAAGCAGACTTAACCCCGCAGTATGTGCTCCTGCCTACGGAATTATAGAAAAAATTGAAAAGATTGACAAGGCAGTTCCGGGTGTGGAAGTCATAATCGTCGGCGGAGGAGATTGCTATGATGATATGTGCCAAAAAGCTGAAAATGCAAACAAGCTTCTTAAAAGACGCGCAATTATTATGGCAGGTCCAAGAACTGATATAAACGAAATCCACGCCAATGCAGATGTTTGCGTGGGTGTCAGCCGTGCAATCTTAGAGCCAATGATAATGGAGAAAAAATGCATTGTTGCAGGTCAGGAGGGCTACATCGGCATACTTACCCCCGAAAAACTGGATACTGCAATTCTTTGTAACTTTACCTGCAGGGGATGCGACAAGCTTGACTTTGACATAATGTCAGACGATATCATCAGCCTCTTTAATGCAGACGAAAAGGAAAGCAAAGAAATTACCGATTACGGAAAAAGCGTGGTTGAAACCTACTATTCAGTAAAGAAAATGGCAGATGACAACCTTAAAATGTATAATGACGCCATAAGAGACTGTCGAACCGAAGCCACTATCCTTGGATATTACGGATACGGAAATTCTGGAGATGATGCGCTCCTCTCTGCAATCATTTCGGATATGAAAAAAATTATGCCAAACTTTACTCCTGTGGTTCTTTCCAACGATGCAGAAAAGACAAAAAATGCTTACGGAGTAGACTCCGTATACAGATTTTCCGCGCCAGAGGTTATAAAGGCGCTCAAAAAATCCAAGCTCCTTATTGTAGGCGGCGGAAGTCTGATTCAGGACATAACAAGCACAAAATCCCTCATATATTATCTGTGGTGTATAAAAGAGGCAAAAAGACTTGGTCTTAAAATCATGCTCTATGCAAACGGAATAGGCCCTGTGACTAAAAAATCCAACATAAAAAAAGCAGGCAGGATTTTAAACCTTGCAGATATAATAACCCTAAGAGACGAAGAGTCGGCTGTAACCCTCAAAGAAATGGGTGTTACAAAGCCTGAAATAGTCATAACTGCAGACCCTGCATTCAGCCTTGAGCCTTGCGATGCCAAGAGGATTGAAGAAATAAAAAGAGAGCTTTCCATAGATAAAGACTACATCTGTGTTTCTGTGCGCAACTGGAGTTTGTCAAGCGAAAAAACACTTTCAAACTTTGCAAAAATGACAGATTATATATGCGAAAATTACAACCTTTTGCCTGTGTTCGTACCTATGCAACAGAGCAAGGACAAAAATGTGAGCAAAAAAATTATGTCTCTTATGAACACAGAGGGTATCTGCCTTGAAAAAGAGCTGCCCACAAAGGACCTTCTTGGATTAATAGGCGGTGCAAAGGCGGTAGTTGCAGTAAGACTTCACATGCTGATATTCGGTGCAATAAGTTCTGTTCCGTCACTCGGCATAGAATATGACCCGAAGATAAAAGGATTTTTAAACTATGTAAATCAGCCATACTGCATCAGCCCCGAATCGCTTGAAAACGGAACATATAAAGAAGTGGCAGATAAATTCATGGCATCTATTGATGACTCAAAAGAGCAGCTTAAATCAAATCTTTCCAAAATGAAAGACAAATCTTTTGAGAATGCCCTTATAGCATCAGAACTTATAGAAAACTAAAGGAGACCCGGAAAATGATTTATGAATATCGCCCATCAGGAGTCTGCTCCACAAAAATATCTGTGGAAATAGAAGACGGAATTATAAAAGATGTAAAATTTACAGGCGGTTGCAACGGAAACACACAAGGGCTAGGAAAACTTGCGATAGGAAGAAGTGTAGACGAGGTTGCAGAAATTCTTTCTGGAATTAAATGCGGTTTCAGAAACACCTCCTGCCCCGACCAACTGGCAAAGGCGCTTAGAACAGCAACAGAAAATTAATTAATAATGAATAGTGAATAATTAAGGAAGGCACTTGTTGATACAAGTGCCTTTTTTATATGCTTTTTAATTATAACGGGCGGATGTAGGCATCCGCCCCTACATATTTCTGGGGTTCCAAGGGTTTACCCCTGGTCGTTTTAAGGGAGCAAGGCACCCCAGGGTGGCCTCTCTTGACCTTCGGTCAATTCACCTCCGGGAGAATCAAAACTCCCCCGAGGGTTTTTCGGGGATAGGAAAAAAGATGCAGAATAGGCGGACTGAACCCGCAGGGGTTACCCGAAGGCGTACAAAGGTACGCCGAGTGGCGAACTTTGACGATAGTAAAAAGAACATAAAAAAAGAAACTATCGCAAAGGCGATAGTTTCTTCTTAAAGTTAATATTTATTAAATTATCTTTTTACGGTTCAACCGATTTTTACATTCCCTAACATGCTTTCATCTCAAGGCGTATCTTATCCGCAATCATAGCTATAAATTCTGAATTGGTAGGCTTACCCTTGCTTGACACAATGGTATAACCGAAAAAGTC
>JAZUPR010000019.1:0-35878 GCA_045605285.1 Clostridia bacterium
TCAAGGGTGGTATCCAGCACATTTACAGGATATGATGCACAAATGTCAAAATCAGAAAAATTGACTTCCTTGAGGTAGTTGTAAAACACAGTTGCATGTGCCTGTTCTTGCTTTGCAGTAAGGTGAAAGAGCTTTGCGATAGCAAAATATCCATCGCTTCTTGCTTTCTCGGCAGAGATATCATATCTGTTTCTTGCCTGACTCTCTCCTGCAAACGCTCTCATTAAATTGATTTTTGTTTCACTACTTTCAAAATTCAAAAAAACACCTCCACATATAATAGAAATCTATCCTATTATTTCCTGCTTTGGTGTTTTTTATACACTATCTTAAATATTCTCTTATAACCTCTCTGGCAATAGGAGCTGCCACAGAGCCTCCGTATCCTGCATATTCAAGAACAACGCTGACCGCAATCTCCGGGTCATCATAAGGAGCAAAGCCAATAAATGTGGCGTGTGTTTTGCTTTTATCTTCATTGGTCTTTTCATTTTCTGCAGTACCCGTTTTACCGCAAACCTTTATACCGCCTATTGCTGCGGCAGTACCTGTTCCCGAGCGAACTGTCTCATACATCAAATCCTTGATGCTCTGTGCAACTTCTGAGCTTACAGGCTGTGCAATATTTTCCTGTATTGTCTTGTAAACAGTTTTATGGTCATCTGAAACTTTTGATACAATATAGGGTTTTGGCATATAGCCATCGTTGGCAATTGCCGATGCCACAAGAGCCAGATGTAAAGGTGTGGAAAGGGTTTTTCCCTGACCTATTGAAGAAATGGCTCTGTCCAGTTCTCCCGCACCCGTCTCAAACTTACTTTTGTTATATGGAAAATCAAAATCAGTTTTTTCACCAAACATAAATCTACCCGCAATATCCTCGTGAAGCTTTTTATCAATACGAGAACCCATAGATGCATAATACACATTAGAAGATTTTACAAAACCTTTATTGAGGTCTGTTTCTCCATATATTTTTCCGCTGTCATTTGAAATATCTTTATCTCCAAGATGAATTTTTCCGTCTGCATCGCTTACCATTTCAAGTTCGAGACCGTTTTCCAATATAAGCGAAGACGTTATCACCTTATACGTAGAGCCTGGCGGGTAAAGACCCATTGTGGCTCTTGTAAGAAAAGTCGAAGACTGACTATTGGTAAGCTTTTCCCAGTTTTCAGAAAGTGAATCAGGCGAAGGGTCAAAATCAGGCATACTTACCATAGCCAAAATTTCTCCTGTTTTTGGATTCATAGCAACAAGTGCTCCTGTATATCTTTTCATAAGAGAAGAAGCCTTTTTTTGCAGATTATGGTCTATGGTCAATGTCAGGTCATCGCCTTTCTTTAATTTGGAATCTGAAAACATATCAAATCCAAGAAAACCTGAAATATTATTTTTTCCAAGCAAATCCTGATTATACTGCTTTTCTATGAGTGATTTTCCATACTGAGGTGAGGAATATCCGATTACATGGGAATAAAGATTTTTATATGGATAATATCTTTTTTGTGAATTTCCGTCTGTTTCACTGTAAGCAAGGACTGTGCCCTTTCTGTCATAGATAGTTCCCCGAAGAATTTTTGCTTCTTTTGCGATATTTCGCTGATTATAGTTGCTCTCAGTATAGTCGTCCTGATAGTAAATATTAATTGTAGTGAGATATCCAATTAAAAGCAAAAACAGTATTGAAAAAAATGCCAATATAACTGTTACTTTTTTATTATTCATTATCCAATCACCTTTTATCTGTAGGTTTGTTCAAAAAACTGGATGGTTGCTGAATTGCCCATTTTTTCAGAAACATCTGATACAAATTTTTCGGCATCTTCTGATTTGATATACACCTTAAGGGTAACATCGGATGAGAAAATTTTTTCTCCCATATCTGCCCCGTGCTGTCTGATTGTATATTCCAGAGTGGAAAGATTTGAATACGGAACAGTGACAATATACACATTTGCCATCTGCAGAACCTTTACCCCTGAGTGTTCGAGACCTGTCTTGGCACTGAGCGTATATGCGCGGGCAAGACCACCTGTTCCAAGGAGAGTGCCACCAAAATATCTGGTTACAACACACACTACATCTGTGACATGTTCACCCTCGAGCATCTGCATAATGGGAACTCCGGCTGTTTTTGACGGTTCTCCGTCATCAGAGCATTTTTTTACAGAGCCATCGCCTATGATATATGCATAGACATTGTGACGGGCATCATAATATTTCTTTTTAATCTGTTTTATAAATTCCAGAGCTTCCTCTTCGCTTTCTATATGCTTCATATTACATATAAAACGGGATTTTTTTTCAACAATTTCACTCTCTGATTGCTTATCTACAGATATATAAATGTTCTGGTCCATTTATTTTCCCCTCAAAACAAACAACCGTCTATAAATAGACAGTTGTTTGAAAAATGTTATATTATGTATTTGTGTATTCCCTCGGGAAGTTCAGTCTTATCAGCACTGATACTTACTGTGAATTTTACATTCTTTGCATTACTTATTTTTTCAATTGCCTCTATAAAACCTTCAAGATTTTCATCTTCGGAAACAATCTTTAACAAGCTGTCAATATAAATATGTGTTATATCATAATTCTGAGCAAGAATACCATTGATAAAGCTTAAAAACAATCTGAAATCAGCATGATCATACTCATTGATATCGATAAGTCTTACAGAATGATTGATATCAAAAAGATGTCTTGTACCATTGCAAATAAATATTACATCACCCTGCTCTGTAGCTTTTGCATTGTTTGCAGATTCAATAATAGCCTTTGTTTTTCCGGTACCTTTTTTTCCTACTATTAAATTAATCATTGCAAATTCCTCCTCAATAATTTTTACTTTTTCATAAAGCACAATGCTCTTTTATTAATTATACAACAAAACAACCCCAACTGCAAGGACAAATTAATAATATTTTATAAAAAAACAAAAAAGAGCTCGATTTTATAAATCGAACTCTTTTTGATGTTATTTAATGTCCATATAGTCCTCACCGGAAGAAATGATTGGTGTAACCACTTCCACATTATGATATGTGCCAAGTCCGGTACCCGCAGGTATAAGTTTACCAATGATAACATTTTCCTTAAGACCAATGAGTGGATCCTTTTTACCTTTAATAGCCGCATCTGTAAGAACTCTGGTTGTTTCCTGGAATGATGCTGCTGATAAGAAAGAATCTGTAGCAAGAGCAGTCTTGGTAATACCGAGAAGTACTCTTGAACACTCAGGAAGATTTCCGCCTGATTCTTCTGCCTTATTGTATGCATCCATAAACTCTGCTCTGTCTATAACAGAACCTACGAGCAGATTTGTATCGCCGGGTTCTTCTACCCTGACTTTTCTAATCATCTGACGAACGATAACCTCTATATGCTTATCATTGATATCGATACCCTGGAGACGATATACTCTCTGAACTTCCTGAATGAGATAATCTGTAACCGCTTTGATACCAACATCGCCAACAGCACCCATAACTCGGAGTAAATCCTGTGGATAAATAGAACCTTCTGTAAGTTCCTGACCAAGTTCTACCTGTGTACCGTCAGCAATCTTAACTCTTGAACCATAAGGAATAAGATATGGATGTGTAACACCGTCTTCGTCGGTGATAACAACCTCTCTCTTTTTCTTAGTTTCTTCAATCTTAGCCACACCTGCCTGCTCTGCAATAATTGCAACGCCCTTAGGTTTACGAGCTTCAAAAAGCTCCTCGACTCTAGGAAGACCCTGTGTGATATCCTCTCCGGCAACACCACCGGTGTGGAATGTTCTCATGGTAAGCTGTGTACCAGGCTCACCAATAGACTGTGCAGCAATGATACCAACAGATTCACCGACATCAACAAGATTTCCTGTTGAAAGGTTTGAACCATAACATTTTGCACACACACCAATTCTTGCCTGACAGGTAAGAATACTTCTGATTTTTGCTTCAGTAACACCTGCAGCAACAACTCTGTCTGCATCATCTTCACTTATAAGCTGACCTTGTGCAACCACAAGCTCACCTGTAGAAGGATTTACGATATCTTCTCTAGAAGTTCTGCCTACAAGTCTGTCTCTGAAGGATTCTATAACCTCATTGCCATCTGCAATAGATTTAGCCACGATATAGTCATCTGTACCACAGTCAATTTCACGGATAATAACATCCTGAGATACATCGACAAGTCTTCTTGTAAGGTAACCTGAGTCAGCTGTTCTAAGAGCTGTATCGGCAAGGCCCTTACGTGCACCGTGTGTAGAGATAAAGTATTCGAGAACGTTAAGACCTTCTCTGAAGTTTGCCTTGATAGGAATCTCGATAGCTCTACCTGATGTATCTGCCATAAGACCTCGCATACCGGCAAGCTGTTTAATCTGGTCCTTACTACCACGGGCTCCTGATGTAGCCATCATATAGATAGGATTGTACTGGTCAAGACCTTCCATAAGAGCGTCAGAAATGTCGTCAACAGCATTGTTCCATGCAGTGATAACATGGCCATATCTTTCCTCATCAGAGATAAGACCTCTCTTATAGAGTTTTACAATCTTGTCTACTTCTGCCTGAGCAGCGTCAAGAATTTCCTGTTTCTTATCAGGGATAATCATATCATTAACGCTGATAGTGATAGCACTCTTTGTAGAGAATCTGTAACCAAGATCTTTTATTTTATCGAGAACTCCTGCAGTAACACTTGTTCCGTGAGCTCTGATACATTTATCAAAGATAATTCCGAGTCCTTTTTTGTTTGCCACAAAGGACATGCCTATTTCAAGCGGCAAAGGACCTTCTTTTGCTCTGTCTACAAGACCTATATCCTGAGGGATATCCTCGTTGAATATAATCTTACCTGCAGTAGCATCTATAATGCCTTCGTATTCCTTGCCATCTACTATAACTTTGTTTACAACCTTGATTGGTGCATGAAGTCCGAGAACTCCGTTGTCATAAGCCATACGAACTTCGTCAAAGCTGGTAAAGAATTTGCCTTCTCCCGCTTCACCCTCGAAGCATCCTTCTTCTGTAAAGGTAGCAGGCTTTTTGCCTTCTGCCTCAAGCTGTGCATTAATCTGGGCAAGAGACGGGCCGCTTGTGATAGCTTTTTTGTTATTTGTATTAAATTCCTGTTTGCTGAGATAGCATACGATATCTCCAGCTTCAAAGCCTGAATCGCCAGGATCAAGAATTTTTACTTCCTTTGGCTTAAGTATAGTCAGGCAGTATGAACCAAGTACCATATCCTGTGTAGGAACAGTAACAGGTTTTCCGTCCTGAGGTTTAAGCAGGTTATTTGCAGAAAGCATAAGGAATCTTGCCTCTGCCTGCGCTTCAGGTGAAAGAGGAACGTGAACAGCCATCTGGTCTCCGTCGAAGTCGGCGTTAAACGCAGTACATACGAGAGGATGAAGTCTGATAGCTCTTCCCTCAACAAGAATAGGCTCGAATGCCTGTATACCAAGTCTGTGAAGTGTAGGTGCACGGTTGAGGAATACAGGATGCTCTCTGATAACCTCTTCAAGTACATCCCAAACCTCTGTCTGACCTCTTTCTACCATTCTCTTTGCACTCTTAACATTATGACAGATACCATCACTTACAAGCTTATGCATTACAAATGGCTTGAAAAGCTCAAGTGCCATCTCTTTTGGAAGACCACACTGGTAAATCTTAAGGTCAGGACCTACAACGATAACGGAACGTCCTGAATAGTCAACTCGTTTACCGAGAAGGTTCTGACGGAAACGACCCTGTTTACCTTTAAGCATATCGGAAAGAGATTTGAGTGGTCTATTTCCAGGACCTGTAACTGCTCTTCCCCTTCTGCCGTTGTCTATAAGTGCATCGACAGCCTCCTGGAGCATTCTCTTTTCGTTTCTGACAATAATGTCAGGAGCTTCAAGCTCAAGAAGTCTCTTGAGTCGGTTATTTCTGTTTATAACTCTTCTGTATAGGTCATTAAGGTCTGATGTTGCAAATCTGCCACCGTCAAGCTGAACCATAGGTCTGATTTCAGGTGCAATAACAGGAACAACATCCATAATCATCCATTCAGGTTTATTTCCTGAAAGACGGAATGCCTCTACTACCTCAAGTCTTTTTGCAATTCTGATTTTTTTCTGTCCCTGTGAAGCTTCAAGCTCTTCTTTAAGTTCGATAGAGAGTTTTTCAAGGTCTATGTCCATGAGAAGCTTTTTAATAGCCTCTGCACCCATACCTGCCTTAAATGCATCACTGCCGAATTTATCGATATTATCTCTATATTCCTTTTCTGAAAGAACAGTTTTATAAGGAAGTGAAGATTCTCCCGGATCGGTAACGATATATGATGCAAAATAAAGAATTTTTTCAAGAATTCTTGGGCTTATATCAAGTATAAGTCCCATTCTGCTTGGGATGCCCTTAAAGTACCAGATGTGTGATACAGGAGCTGCAAGTTCAATATGTCCCATTCTTTCTCTTCTTACTTTTGCACGGGTAACTTCTACGCCACAACGGTCACATATAATACCCTTGTAACGAATTCTCTTATACTTACCACAGTAACATTCCCAATCCTTTGTTGGTCCGAAAATCTTTTCACAGAAAAGTCCGTCCCTCTCAGGCTTGAGTGTACGATAGTTTATAGTCTCCGGTTTTTTAACCTCTCCATGAGACCATTCTCTGATTTTTTCAGGAGAAGCCAAACCAATTTTTATTGCTGCAAAATTATTAAATTCTGACATATAGCTTCCCTCCTTAATTATCATCGCCAAACAAGTCGGCGTCATCTATACTGCTGTCGATATCGTCAACGTCTTCAAATGCGTCGATATCTTCTGTGTCCAATATATCCGGCTCTATGACATCATCAAGTGACATAGAAATTTCATCTGATGCATCATCTGAATCCATATCGAAGTCAAAATCAGAAAGGATATTTCCAAAGAGGTCTTTTGCCTTATCCTCTTCTTCCTGTTCTTTCTTTTTATCTTCATCGTCAAGATTCATCATTTCGTAATCATCAAATTTTACCATTCTTACATCTGATTCGTCTTCGTCCAGATCTTCTTTAATTGCAATTTCATTATCATAATCATCAAGAACCTTAACATCGAGTCCAAGACTCTGAAGCTCTTTGATTAGTACCTTGAATGACTCAGGAACACCTGATTTAGGAACATTCTCACCCTTAACGATGCTTTCGTAGGTCTTGACACGGCCAACGATATCGTCAGACTTAACAGTAAGAATTTCCTGGGGAGTATATGCAGCACCATAAGCCTCGAGTGCCCAAACCTCCATCTCTCCGAATCTCTGTCCACCAAACTGAGCTTTACCGCCGAGAGGCTGCTGAGTTACGAGTGAGTAAGGACCTGTTGAACGAGCGTGAATCTTATCGTCAACAAGGTGATGAAGTTTAAGGTAGTACATATATCCAACAGTAACAGGTGAATCAAACGGCATACCTGTTCTACCGTCATAAAGCACAGTTTTACCATCTGGGGTATATCCCGCTTTGGTAAGAGCCTCGGTAATATCTTTTTCTGTAGCACCGTCAAATACAGGAGTTGCTATCTTCCAGCCGAGAGCTTTGGCAGCATATCCGAGGTGAACCTCAAGAACCTGTCCAATGTTCATACGAGAAGGTACGCCCAATGGATTAAGCACAATCTGAAGTGGTGTACCGTCAGGAAGGAAAGGCATATCTTCTTCAGGAAGAATTCTGGAAATAACACCTTTGTTACCGTGACGACCAGCCATTTTATCTCCAACTGATACTTTTCTCTTCTGAGCTATATAGCATCTTACAAGCTGATTTACTCCAGGTGGGAGTTCATCGCCATTTTCTCTTGTAAATATTTTTACATCTACAACTATACCTGACTCACCGTGAGGTACTCTAAGTGATGTGTCTCTTACATCTCTTGCTTTTTCACCGAATATTGCACGGAGAAGTCTTTCTTCTGCGCTGAGTTCTGTTTCACCCTTTGGTGTAACTTTACCAACGAGGATATCTCCGCTTCTGACTTCGGCACCGATTCTTACGATACCTCTTTCATCAATATCTTTAAGTGCATCTTCACCGAGATTTGAAATATCTCTTGTGATTTCTTCTGCACCAAGTTTGGTGTCTCTTGCTTCACATTCATATTCTTCTATATGGATAGATGTGAATACATCTTCTTTAACAAGTCTTTCATTGATAAGGACAGCATCCTCGTAGTTATAACCTTCCCATGTCATAAAGCCAATGAGAATGTTTTTACCAAGAGCAAGTTCTCCGTTACAGGTTGAAGGACCGTCGGCGATAATATCGCCTTTTTTAATCTTTTCGCCGTTTTCTACAATCGGGCGCTGATTGATACAGGTGCTCTGGTTGGAACGGAGGAATTTTGTGAGCTTATATACTCTTTCCTGACCGTTTTTCTCAAGAACAGTAATTCTGTCTGCACCTACTTTTTTAACAACACCGTCTTCCTGTGCAATTACACACACGCCGGAGTCTTTTGCTGCACGATATTCCATGCCTGTGCCGACAATAGGTGATTCTGTCTTAAGGAGCGGCACTGCCTGACGCTGCATGTTAGAACCCATGAGTGCACGAACCGCGTCGTCATTTTCGAGGAATGGTATAAGAGCTGTAGCAACAGAAACAATCTGCTGAGGTGAAACGTCAACATAGTCAACCTGATTTGGCTCAACCTCAAGGAACTCGTCTCTGTATCTTACGATAACTTTTTTATTTACAAACTGTCCGTTTTCATCAAGTTTTTCACTGGCAGGAGCAACTTTATAGTTGTCCTCTGTATCAGCTGTCATATATTCTATGATATCTGTGGTACAGCATTTTTCTTTATCAAACTTTCTGTATGCAGCTTCAATGAAACCATATTCATTTACTCTTGCATAGGTGGAAAGTGAGTTGATAAGACCGATGTTAGGACCTTCAGGAGTCTCTATAGGACACATTCTGCCATAGTGTGAATGGTGAACGTCTCGAACTTCAAATCCCGCTCTTTCTCTGGAAAGACCGCCAGGTCCGAGAGCTGAAAGTCTTCTTTTATGTGTAAGCTCTGCAAGTGGGTTGTTCTGGTCCATAAACTGTGAAAGCTGTGATGAACCAAAGAACTCTTTGATTGCAGAAACTACAGGTCTTGAATTGATAAGGAGCTGTGGGGTAACTGTTGCAGGGTCCTGAGTAGTCATTCTTTCTCTTACAACTCTTTCAAGTCTTGCAAGACCAATTCTGAACTGATTCTGCAAAAGCTCTCCTACGCAACGGAGTCTTCTGTTTCCGAGATGGTCGATATCATCTGTAGAACCGATACCGTATTCAAGATTGCAGTGATAGTTAATGGATGAAAGAATATCGTCTATGATAATGTGTTTTGGAACGAGTTCATCCATTCTATGCATGAGCTGTTCTTTAATTTCAGCTTCATCCTCTGTGGAATCAAGGATTTCACGAAGAACGCTGTATTTAACCTTTTCGGTTATTTCAAGTTCGGAAATATCAAAGGATATAAAGTTCTTGATGTCTACCATGTCATTGGTAAAGAGTTTTATCTCCTTATTTCCTTCAACCTTAAGCCATACTGTGTTTATACCAGCATTTTCCATAGCAAGAGCCTGGTCTGAAGATACAACATCGCCTGCTTTTCCGAGAACTTCACCTGTCTCAGGGTCTACAACATCTTTAGCGAGAACCTGATTTTTAATTCTTGCTGCAAGAGCAAGTTTTTTATTGAATTTAAATCTTCCTACTTTTGATATATCATATCTTTTTGCATCAAAGAGAAGATTATTGATGAGTGTGGTTGCACTATCCACAGTAGGTGGCTCTCCCGGACGGAGTTTTTTGTATATCTCAATAAGAGCCTCTTCGGCGTTGGTTGTAAAGTCTTTTTCAAGTGTTGTGGCAATTTTCTCATCATAACCAAAGAGTTCAAGAATCTCAGGATTTGTATTAAATCCGAGCGCACGAATAAACACCGTTACAAGGAGTTTTCTGTTTCTGTCAATACGAACTGAGAAAATGTCGTTTGAATCAGTTTCATACTCGAGCCATGCTCCTCTGTTTGGTATAACGGTAGCGTTAAACAATTCTTTACCGAGCTTATCATGAGTCATATCGTAGTATATACCAGGTGAACGAACAACCTGGCTAACTATAACACGCTCTGCTCCATTGATAATGAATGTACCTGAATCAGTCATAAGCGGAAATTCGCCCATAAATATTTCCTGATCCTTTACTTCGTTGGTCTCAACATTGGTAAGTCTGACCTTGATTTTAAGGGGTTTGGAATACGTAGCGTCCCTGGACTTACATTCCTCAATTGAATATTTAGGTTCTTCCTCCAAATAATAATCCAAAAATTCAAGTTTCAGGTTACCGGAAAAATCGCTTATTGGAGATACGTCTTTTAATACCTCTTTAAGACCTTTGTCGATGAACCATTGATATGAATCTTTTTGCACCTCAATTAAGTTTGGCATTTCCAAGATTTGTTCGGTTTTTGAATAACTCATTCTGTCATTCTTGCCAAGCTTGATAGGATGTACCATATAATCACTCACCTCATCTAAAAATAATTGCAATTTAATGCAAAAAATGTACTTAATCAGTTTTAAAAAATCTCTGTTTTATCCAAAATTTGGTTTATGTAAACACATATTTATTGTGATATTGCACAACCAAAATCACATAAAAACTGATATAACTGCAATATACTATATTATCATAGAGTTCAGTAATTGTCAATACTTTTTTAAAAAAATATTTTTTTGATGTTTTTATCGCATTTTATCATAAAAAGGAAAGGTTTTTTGAACATATTTTTAAGCAGCCCCTCATAGTTATGTACAAATCACAAATGTATGGAGGAATGTTTATGTCGCAATACAACATTTACAGCGATATTGCCGAGCGTTCAGGCGGGGATGTTTATATAGGAGTTGTGGGACCTGTAAGAACAGGGAAATCAACCTTTATAAAAAAATTTATGGATTTACTGGTAATTCCCAATATCCCAAATGCCTATAAAAGAGAGCGGGCAAAAGACGAGCTGCCGCAGAGCAGCGGTGGAAGAACAATAATGACAACAGAGCCAAAATTTATTCCAAATGAGGCAGTGGAGATAACCCTTTCTGATAATGCATCATTTAATGTAAGGATGATTGATTGTGTTGGTTATATAGTAGACTCAGCACTCGGACATATTGAAGACGATATGCCCAGAATGGTGAAAACTCCCTGGTCTGAGGAGGAAATACCATTTGCCGAAGCTGCTGAAATCGGTACAAAGAAGGTTATATGCGAGCACTCAACCATTGGAGTGGTAGTAACAACAGACGGGAGTATTACCGACATACCTAGAAACAGTTATATAGAGGCGGAAAATCGCTCTATAAACGAACTCAAAGAAATAAACAAGCCATTTATTGTACTTGTAAACAGTACAAACCCTAATGGCGAAAGTGCCATAAAGACAAAAGAAGAAATTGAAAGAGCACACAAGGTTCCCGTTATATGTGCAGACTGTGCTCAGATGACCGAGGAGGATATAAACAGCATTATAGAAACAGTACTTTTTGAGTTCCCATTAAAAGAAATATCCATTGATGTGCCTGACTGGGTAGAGGTTCTTGAGAACGACCACTGGCTAAAAAAGAATGTTTATGACAACATACTTTCATCAATAAGGTCTGTATGCAAAATCTGTGACTACAAAGAGGTTTTATCCTGTCTTAAAAATCTTGAGGATGTAGAAAATGCAAGAGTATCTTCTATAAACCTTGGCGACGGGACAGTACATTTTGATGTTAGCACATCTGAAAACCTGTTTTACGAAATTTTAGGTGAAAAATCAGGATTTAAAATTGACGGTAAAGACACCCTTATTGAGCTTATGAGTAATTTATCGGAAATTAAGAAAAAATATGAGAAAGTGGAATATGCACTTAAAAAAGTTCATGACACAGGATACGGAATTGTTGCTCCGGACATAGACGAGCTGGAGCTTGAAGAGCCGGAAATAGTAAAACATGGTGGACGATTCGGAGTAAGGCTTAAAGCCAGTGCACCAAGTATACATATGATACGTGCCGATATTGAAACAGAGGTCTCCCCTATTGTAGGAACAGAAAAACAATCTGAAGAGCTTATGCAGGATTTGCTCAAAGAATTTGAAAGCAACCCCAAGGATATATGGCAATCAAACATATTTGGCAAGTCTCTTCACGAATTGGTAAACGACGGTCTACACAACAAGCTATACAAAATGAGTGACGATGCTCAATATAAACTCCAAGAAACCTTGCAAAAAATTATTAATGAAGGTTCGGGCGGACTCATTTGTATTATTTTATAAAACAAAAACTGCTTCATCAAAAGATGAAGCAGTTTTTTATTATCTATTGAGATAATCCTGTGTCATGGAATGTATTATCTCCAATTAATTTTACAGTATTTGAAATTCCTATTGATGTCAATGCATGACAACACAAAGAAATTTCTTCATAAATGGAGCTAACGTTGGAGCCGATGGTTATATCTTTTAGCAAAGTGCCATTTTACAAATGTTTTATTCTATTACTTCTTGTGATGTTTCTTCCTCTCCAGTCACAGGTTCTCCAGCTATTTCATCTTCTATATCAGAAAAATCTATGCCAAAGAATACTTTCAAAGAGTCAAACACTTCGGGGTTAAGCTGGCTTATTTTTGATGCAAAAAGGCTTCTGCCACTCTGGTCAAAAGCACTGTACAAGGTAAGAGCATCAGCTATATCACTTGAATAATTAGTATAAACCGCATCTGTTGTTATTTCGTATTCTGCCTTATCGTCGATTATTTCTCCAAGAACATCTATCACTATTGTGATAATCGCTTGGTGTGGCTCTGTAAATGTAGATTTTTTTGATATCAAAACATTTCTTGCAGTAGTAAGCTTTTCTACTATAGTTGCATTTATATTTGTGTAATCAACTGTTTCCTGCGAGCCAGAACCTGAACCGGAGCCAGAACCTGAGCCGGAGCCAGAACCTGAGCCACCGCCTATCGAACCACCGGGAACAATAATTGTAGGAGTTTCAACTACAAATCCCGTAAGAGACATTGCAAGTTCTCCCCTTTTCATATTTTCTGTAGCTCTGAATTTATTCCCGGCTTCTGTCTTCATAAGACCATTTCCAAGAACTTTTTTTACATAAGCCTCTGCCCATGGAGATATCTTATCAGAAATCACGCCCATATACGGAATATCATACAGATTTGCAACTCTGCAGATTATTGCACACACCTGTTCTCTGGTAACATATTCATCACCCTTGAATGTACCATCAGGAAATCCGTTTATATATCCCGCTTTTTTACCTATAAGAACGTGCTCATAGTACCATTTATCTTTTGTAACATCTGTAAATCCTGTAGTGTCTGCCTCAGTATACTTCCATATACTGTTTATCATTTTACAAAGCTGTGCTCTTGTAAGATTGCCATTTGGCGAGAATGTTCCATCTCCCATACCGTTTATAATTCCACTGTTTGCGAGTTTATAAATTGCAGTGCCCATATCGGAAGATGCGTCTACATCTTTAAATGTTATTTTATTGTCAGCATATACTCCGACTGCAGGAATTGATGTAATCATTGCTATTGTTATAAGGATTGATAGAAATTTTTTGAACATTTACTTTTCTCCTGTATTTGATTATTTTTTGAAAAAATATCCAACGGGAAATCCCCCCCGTTGGATATTAAAATTAATAGAAGTTTCTCTCGAGGGTTGCAGTATAGTCTACTATTGATTTTGAATATTTATCAATAATATATTTACCAACTGATGTATCAATCACATCTTTTGATGATGGAGTGAGTTTAGAGCCAATGATGTTTACAACTGTGTCTGCATTAAAGATGTTTTCTTCTTCCCTGCCAAATATAATGTCTTCAAATTTTTCAAGGCTTACGCTTATGTCAATTGAATCTATATCCATATCAGCAATTGATGAAATAATATCTTTGAATTCATCCTCATACTGTGAATAAATTTCATTTATAACAGAAATTTTTGAGAAAATTGCATCAAGTGGTCTTCCTGCAATTGTTCCGTCAGTATCAAGCTCTGAAATGATGGAAGCAAGTTTTGATATGGAATTATTGATAAGTGTCTCAAATGAAGCATTTGCACTGTCATAATCGCCTGTGTTCATTGCATCTATTACAGAGTTTAATCTGTCGCAAAGAGCCTGAAGGTCATCGAATGTATATCCGTTTGGAAGGTTACCCTCTCCAAGGTCTGTGAGAATCTGTTTTACATTGTCAACTACAGATTTGATAGTGTCTTCATAACCACCTACAGGTGTGCCACCGAGTGAATCTACAACGGTTTTAAGAGAGTCTACCCTTGCAATAAGGTCACTGAGAGTATATGAACCAACTATAGGTCTTCCGTTCTCTACATTGTCTGAAAGCTCTTCAAGTTTTTTAATAAATTTCACAAAATCCTTTGTAAGACTCTTTTTAACAAGAATAAGTTCTTCTTCTGTACAGTTTTGTGTATTATAGAAGCAAAGTGCCTGGTCATAGAGGATAAATGCATCAAGCATTGATGTGTAATACTGCATAAAGTCTTTGAAATAATAACCTGTTGCGCCTGTTGTATCATTTATTCTCTGTGAGTCATAGCCTAAAAAAACATTGAACCAATCAGTTTCTTCTACCAGTTTTTTGAGTGATGTATTCTCGTTATATTTGTAGATGTTATTATTTTTAATTGTATTTGCAAATTTTCCTGAATAGTTTATGTATATACCGTGAAGAATGAGTGGTGCATTGATTGTTACAGTAAGGCTGGTTGTATACTCACGCTCAACATTATCTCCCTTAACCGCATCTATAACAGGTCTAAGGCCATTCCAGTAATCTGCCTTGGCAGCCATGAACATATCTTCTACGATATCTTCTCCAAGGAAATCTATGATATTTCCATAGCCCTTGTCTCTGAGGATTGTAAGAATTTCATCAAAATCAAATCCGTTAATTGCCTCTCCGACTGCTGATACAAAGTGAATATTGTCCATGTTAACCTTAAAGGATTCTTCCTTATTCTTAAAGGAATTCATAAAGTTTACAAAAGGTGCATAATTGTCCAGGAAGCTTACGATAGTCTGTGCAAATTGCGGTCTTTCAGTATCGGGGTCCATAGCCATTATATGATTTACTATCATATCTACAGTAGCATAGTCCACAACGAGAGCGTCTACCTTTTCATCCGACAATCCTCCAAGATAATCCATAATGAAATTATCATCAACAGCATCTAAAATATTTTCATATTTATCGGCAACAAAGCTATCTACAAAATTAGCATTTGCCGGAGTCTGAATAAAGTTGGCTACAGGTGTTATGATGTCGTTAACTGCGGCTTCTTTTATTTTTGCGATAAATGGGGTCTTGATGTCTCCCACAAGTGCAATTATATCCGGATTGGTTGCAAGAGTTCCTACTCCGTTGAAATAGTTTTCTATGAATCTGATGATATTATTTTCAATAAGAGTTTTGATATTTGCATCAATGGTTGTATCTCTGTTTAAATAATCTTTTACAAAATCAACAAGTGCATCATTAACATCGTTCTCAGGTAAAGAATTCCAGCCCTGTGAGGTCAATATATCATTAAATGAAGCATCTGACCTGATTATTGCTATAATTTCATTTCTTACGCTCGGTTTATCAAGGTTTGAAATAAAAGCATCATTTGCAGCTGTATGTTCTTTTGTGACAACTTCAAGAATCTGTGCTCTGAAACTGTTGATACCTAAGAGTTCAATAATAAAGGCATTATTGCTTGCAGCAGTGTCAACAAGTGCATCCTTTGCACTTGAAGAAAGAACCTTTTCTATAATATCCACTGATTCCTGAAGTGTGCTTGGTACATTAATGTCACCTTTAATTTTATCCTGTATATAGGTTATTCCGTCCAACTTATAGTCATTGCTCTTTAGCTCTGAACGAATGGCTGGTATACCTACAGACTCTATAAGTGTTCTGCCATCGATATTATCTACAATAGTAGCCATATCAATAAGGCTTACTACAGAGCGAAGTTCTTCCTCGGAGCCATTGAGCATTGCCTGGATTTTGGTATTTACCTCAGCATTTATCTGGTCATAGTCTATAACGTCAACAATCTTAAGACCATAGTCTTTATCCAGAATATTACCCTGGGAATCTACCATTCCTGTTTTTGCGTTTGCTTTATTAAAAGCCGCCTGAATCTTGGAATTAATTTCATTTTTAACATCGGTTTGACTGAGTGTAAGTCCTGCACTTATCATACCGTCTTTAAGTGTGTCAAAAAATCTTGACTGTGAATCATAGCTGATTTCAAGAACAGGATTTATACCAAACACCTGCTTATCAACCTCTGCCACAATATGTTTCTGTCCATAGTAGACATCAATATTTCCGTTAACAGGAGTACTGTTTGTAAACACATCCCAGATACCGTTTGATTTTTTATAGATAAATTCTTTTCCTACTGTATGTGTATATGTAGCTCCGAGGCCTGTGTATGAAATATCGCTTCTGTCATAAGTCTGGCCTGTTGTGTCAAGCTTACCTGCATAAATTGTGTCAAGGTTTTTTCCGACATAACTGAGAGTTCGGTTTTCGGCAGGAATTGACTGATTTATATTAACTGTATCAAAAACACTTGCAGTGGCACCATTGTGGAATGAAACTGTGTAATAGGTTTCTACACCGCCGCTGTTGCCGCCACCGCTGCTTCCTCCACCGCCAACTGATGCTTCTTTGAAGGTTGCAGGAGTGTTTAGTATAATATTGTCAAATACATCTTCTGAACGTAAGTTCTCAAAATGAACAGTTCCATTTACGTCATTGATAACAACGCCACCGTAAACCTTGGAGGAAATAATTTTAATTCCACCCTCACCGCCTCGGCAAAGGAGTCTGCCTTTAATGATGACATTGTCAAGAATAACTGTGCCGTTTCCTACTCCATCACCGATGATAAGATCACCCTCAATGGTAATATTTTTAAGAGTTACTCCCGATGTTCTTATAAGTATATTTCCAAATCCAATGGAGGTTACCTCACCCGGAACAAGGCAATAAACTTTTATAAGATTATATATAAG
Organism: Clostridia bacterium; assembly: GCA_045605285.1. Taxonomy (GTDB): domain Bacteria; phylum Bacillota; class Clostridia; order UMGS1810; family UMGS1810; genus RGIG4708. Next base: position 17,151 of record JAZUPR010000019.1, read on the forward strand.
CTGAGCAAATTCTTCTCTTGTTATATAGTTTTGAGGTTTAAGGTTGCCCTTGTCATCTCCATTCAAATAGCCATTAATAACAAGCGCAGATGATGCACTCTTTGCCCAATCAGATACAAGATTTCCATCATTAAATTTTAAAAGCGATGAATAATCCTCGCTAGAGAGAACAAGTGCTCTCCCTATTGCTACAAAAACCTGTTCTCTGGTTATGTAAGAATCCGGATTCATAGTTGATGCAGAATCACCCTGGAAGGTTCGCATATTAACTGCCTTTGCAATTTCATCGTAATACCAGTCGCTTTTAGATACATCAGTAAGATGAGATATATCCGCCTTTACAGTTGCACCAAAGGCTCTGTTGACAATGGCTGCCATCTCGGCTCTGGTAAGGTTATCCTTAGGATTTATAGTTGAGCTTGTGCGTCCATTTAAAATTCCATTTGCCACAGCATGAGTCATAGCATCCTTTGACCAACCCGCGGGGAAGTCTGTAAAGTCTGATACCTGAGCTGCTAACACTGGTGTCACAAGTGTGAAAATCATAGCAATCATAGTGATAAAAGCTATGATTTTGCTGTTTGTTCTAAAATACATTTGAATCCACTCCTTAACAAAATTTATGTAATATTTTTATAAACAAAAATTCATGTGGGTATATTCTCCCAGCTATACATATTATATTTTACAATTTTTAAGGTGAAAAGTCAAGCTAATAGCTCAATTTTATAGGTTTTGCACATACTTTTTATCCTAAATTTGTTATATTATTTTCAGCATATTTTTATATAAATTGCATAGGTAAAATTTCAAGAAAAATAACATAAAAAAAAAACACCACTGATTTTAGAATCAGTGGTGTTTTTTTATTAAGGTTAATTATTTAACAGCTTCTTTAAGGCCTTTACCTACTTTAAAAGCAGGAACTGTAGCAGCAGGGATGTCAATAACAGCGCCTGTCTGTGGGTTTTTACCCTTTCTAGCAGCTCTCTTCTTTGTTTCGAATGAGCCAAAACCAACGAGAACAACTTTCTCGCCATTTTTCAAGCCTTCTGTTACGCTTTCAACAAAAGCATTTAATGCTTTTTCAGCATCTTTTTTGCTAAGTTCAGCTTTTTCAGCCATTTTAGCAATCAATTCTGTTTTATTCATTACCTTACTACCTCCTAATAATTTTGGTATAAATGTATTATATCAAATATTTCCACACCTTGCAATAGTTATTATATACAAATTTATTCGTAGATTTATTTGAATAGGACTGATTTTTTTGTTGTTTTTGTCAAATTTTCACAAAAATCTATTTAACAGCTACAATTTTGTTGACACCTGCGTTTTCGGGGCCGTAGAACACACCGTCAAGCTTACCGCCTGTTTCAATATCAACAAAAATTGTCATTCCGCTTTTAACAGTAATATCCTCTACATTTTCTGCAATTGTAAAAAGCTTTGATAGCTTTGTATTCTCAGGTACAGATTTTATATCCAATTTTACTCTGTATGTATACCCGTCTCCGTTATTTATAACAAGGCTTGGATAAAAGTTGATATCCACTTTATAACCTGCCAAATTCATTTCCTTTGCAATAATAGACAACATATTGGTATAGATAAGGGAGTACTGTCTTGCATTATAATAAGCATTTTTGGCAATTCCAATTCTTTCGCCCTTATCATATGTTATAAATTCCGTATTATATATATCATTCGGAATATCATTCAATATAAGTGCGTAATCCTGGTGATTTTTCGGATATGAGTTAATATTGGTGCGGAGTTTCTCGCTCCTTTTATAAGTCTTATCTGAGAAAACAGTCTTTTTTGAAAATCCACAGATTGAATCAGCCTGAATAATAAGGTTGGTAATCTGTTTTAATGTGGCTTTTTCACCGGCCTTTATCTTACCATCTTTATACGGGAATATGCCATTTTTCTTGGCAAAGGAGAGCACTTTGTTACGGGTTTCGCTACCTGCATTGGTTATGTCAGCATAGTAATTATCCTTATCTCCAAAACCAAGATTTATATCTGCAGTTTTAGCCAATGCAAAGGATACTGCACAAACAGCATCTTCCATAGTTGCGGTTGCATCAATGTAGGTTTCGTTAACCTTATCTTCACCTATGCAGTATTTTCCATATACATTGAGAGAACGTACATATTTATGCTGGAACGGGTCTTCGCTATAAGAAAAATTTGAATACTTTGGATCATGCTCGTTGCATATAAGCCTCATTGCCATATGTGCAAGTTCACCATTTGTTACGGTTGCATCAGACTTATATTCTTTATCATCGAAAAGATTAAAGCTATCATACACAGCTTTATATACCTCATCGCTGATATTATCTATAAAATCTTTCCCTGAAACAGATGCATTTTCTCTGGCTCTTACAATAAGAGCAGCGGCCTCTGCTCTGGTGAGAGAACTGTCGAGACGAAGGTTTATGTAGTCGTCACCCATCATAATTTCACGACTATATATCCATGCAATAGCATCTGAATTTTTTCCCTGTCTTGTAATGACAGAAGGAACTGATTCTGAAACAACTGGCGAACCATTTCTTTTCCAAAGAAGATTTGCCACATCGCCACGGGTAATGGCCTCATTTGGCTTAAATGCAAATTCAGTTACAGGCTCAAGTCCCGATGACATTACATAGTCATAAAACCAATCGCTTTTTTCTACATCGACATACTCTGATTGAGTGACAGTGTTGCCTTTGCCAATCATTTTTACAAATTCAGCTCTTGAAACAGTTGAATTCGGCTTGAATGTACCGTCTGTAAAACCATTTATTGTGCCCTCTCCCACAAGCTTGTTTACAGCATTATACGCCCAATGACCGGATGATAAATCCTTGAAGGATGCGGCAGACACAGTAATAGCCGACGGAATCAGCATTGCTATCACAAGAAAAACTGCCAAAATTCTTTTTTTCATAATCAAAATCTCCTTTAAAAGTTATTCAAGTATCTTAAAAGATGTAAATGCAGCCTCCGGCTCCATATTGCATCTTAATTTGTATATAGGAACGTTTTTCAATATTTCTCCTATAATAGAAAGTGCGTGCTCTACAAGTTCCGAATCAAACGGAGTTTTTATCTGATCCATTATAAGTGGAAATGCCTGCAGTGACGAAATTTTTTCTATGGAATTTTCCTTATCTCTTTGAAGGAAAACTATAGCCTTAAGGGGAACAGATATATTATTGTTTATTCCGGAAGAACCGGCAAAAGGTGTGCCTGATATATAGATTTTTTCGTCTTTCTTAAAAATAAGAGGGGTATCGTCATTTATGTATTGACAATCCGGTATATGCTTTATCCAGAGGGATGTATGAGTTGATTTTCCAACTCCCGAATCCGCTGAAAAAGCTATACCTCTGCCATTATGCGAAACAGCTGACGAGTGATATACAAGCGAGCCATTTGTTAATGCAATAAAATGAAATATATGAGAGAGAGTATTGATAAAAAATGCTCCGTCGTCAATTCCAAGATTTGTCTTTATATCATAAGAATTGAAGACAATATTTTTAAAACTCTTATCAAAATCCACCTTAACTACTGCACCCTCTACCTCAGGAAAAAATATGTAATAAGACCTGGTGCCCTCAATACTCGTCCACAATTCATAATCCCATTTTGCAACAATATTTTCGTCGGGAACAGGGAAAGTGTGGTCGAAAAATTTAATATTTATAGTAGAATGTACACTATCACAATTATGCTGATATTTTTTTAATTCACTCAGTACATATTCATTTTGACAACCAACGATAGCCAAATTGATATTTCCTATTTTATATGTATACATTTAAAATTCACCCAAAATATTTTATATATATAGTATAACAGAATTTTAATGTATTTTCAACTGTTAATTATTTGATTTTAGTGTCTATATGCAACAAAAAGGCAGTGTCAACACGACACTGCCTTAATATATTTACGAAAAATAATTTAATTCAAATTAACCATTTACCTTCTTTATAACAGATATCTGTGCTGTAGCATAAGAAGTAAGTGAAACTGATTTGTTTGGTGTGCTACCAAAACCAAATGTACGTGTTTCTTTTTTTGATGTCAATTTGCTCAATGATTCTTTAATAGATAACTCTACAATTTCTGCAGATGGTTTAATATATTTTTTCATGTTCCTTATTCCTCCTATTGAATTTACTTGTTCTTAATTAATTAAAATGTGGTTCGTCATTATTTCCAATACGGAACAAGTGTCACATCACTCATATCTTCAGCTGCAAGAAGAACTGCATAGTAGCCATCAGTAACACCAAGTGATTTATAATATCCGCCAGTTGGTTCCTCAGGATCAAGCTCAAATGCTTCGCCAGCCTTTGTAGCATATACTCCATACTCTGTTACCTCACTCACATCTCCTGTAATCTGACAGAGCAAGTATCTATATTCGAGTTCATTTCCCTCAGCCGTAACCACTGCATTAAAGTCTGCTGAATCAACAGCAACAGAGGTTATAGCTACAGGGCTTGATGTATTAACAGTTTTAATCTCAACAACGTTGCCTGCTTTTACAGTAAATCCTCCTACTGTAAGTTCCTGCTCATCGCCATCAATTTTAACTGATGAAAGTTCATAACCTTCTTTAACATTTACAGTCAAGAAACCATCCTCTGTGTTACCTAATGTATAAGGATAGTCTATAATATTAAGTTCGCTATCTTTAACTTCATAAGAATCAACACCAGCATCTGTAGTGATTGTAACTCCTGCTGCACTAACTGTTTGGTTAGCATATACTCTAAGTCCTGCAGCTACATCTGGATCAACTGAACCATAAAGGATCTGAGCAGTATTTGATGTAAGTGCATCGTATTCAAATTTTATTGTGCCACCATCGGACTCTACCTGATTTATATAAACGATATCAGCTTCTTTTTCAACTGTACCATTTACACTTGCAAGGTATGTAACCATAACGCCTTTTTCAACGCCTGAAACAGTAGAAACAACGTGTGGCTTCTGGCTTGTTTCGTTATAGGTTGTAAGTGTTGATGCTGTGGCAGCAAATGATGTTACGGTTGTTGTTAACATAGCAACTGTGATTGCAGTAACTGCAATTGTTTTAAACAAATTATTTTTCATTGTATAAACACTCCTATCTTCATTCATATAATGATTCTATCAAAAATCAAATTGAATGTCAAGTATTTTTAGTATCAAATATTCATTTTTTTAATTTTGTTGCACTTTGTACATATTTATATTTAATTCTTTGAACATAATGTATGAAATTTACATATTATTCACAAACACATCCATCTTTTATATGTAAAATCCTGTCACATATATCACGAGTATTTTGTCTGTGTGTAATTATAATGCAGGTTTTATCGTTCATATTCTTAATTTTGGAAACAACTTCCTTTTCTGTGTCTTCATCAAGGGCTGAGGTGGCCTCATCGAGAAGAATTACAGGGCGTGACGAGTAAAAAGCTCTTGCCAGGGCAAGTCTTTGAATCTGGCCCTCGGAAAGACCGAGTCCTCCTTCTCCCAGAAGGGTGTCAAATCCATCGGGTAGTGTCATTATATAATCATATATACACGCATCCTCAGAGGCTTTTTTCAATCTTTCACAGTCAATATCACAACAGGAAAACGCTATGTTTTCTTTTATGGTTCCGGAAAATATCATATTCCCCTGTGGCACATATGCAAACAGCTCCTTTGATGGCGGATAAGCACAATTTTCGTTTTCGCTCTCAGCATACACCTTCCCCTTGTCGGGCTTTATAACACCCATAAGCAAAAGCATCATCGTGCTCTTTCCCGCTCCGGAGCTACCCACAACAGCAACAGTATCACCTTTGTTTATCACGAGGTCTGCATCTTTAAGAATATATTCTTCATTATATGAAAAATCAACATCCTTAAATACTAATGAAGAAAAGCTTCTATTTATATATGTAGTTTTTTCTTCTATATTTTCAAGCTCCATGATTCTCTCGGCAGATGCTGACATAGAATAATACCCCGATATTAAGGACGAAAATTCCTTAAAGGGAATCTGAAGCTGGTCTACAAGCTGAAGAACAGCCATAAGTGTTCCTACGGTCATTATACCGATAGAAATTTTATAAGAACACCAGATAAGAGCCAGATAATAACCAAAGGTCATAATAACAAAAAACAAAAGATTTGCAAGAATGGTTATTATACCTCTTTTTACACTTACCTTGTAATTATCCGTTTGATATTTTTTTAGCTTTGATACTGAGAATGCCTCTTTTACAAAAGTCTTTATGGCAAGGATATTTTGTATGCTCTCTTGCATATACGATTTTACCACACCGGAGGTATGCTGACATTTTTTATGCAGGGGTTTTATCTTTTTTCCGTACAGTCTGGTGGCAATTGATACCATCGGAAAAACAATTATGCACACAACTGCAAGGTCTTTATCTATAATAAAGAGTGCTCCAAGGCTGAATAAAAACTGAGTGGCAGTTGTAAAAAACTGAGGAACAATTGACATAATGCCATCAGAAACCACAGACACATCGCTTGTAAGTCTGTTTACAAGTTCACCGGAGTGCACATCTGACACCTTTTGGTAATCACCGTTTAAAACAGCAGAAAAGGAGCTAAGCTGAATATTGTGAAAGAGTCTTACAGATACCCTCACTTCAACCACCGTGTAGACAATGTGAATGAGAATCTGGCCAAGCATTAAGAGTGCAAGAGTAATTACAGGCTGTGACAGGGACATATCGAGAGTGCCGGTTGCCACATCAATAACGGTTTTTGATGCAAAAGCAAACCTTACTGACAGATAAGACATTGCCATCCCCAAAAAAGAAAGGAAAATAATTTTGCACAATTCTTTTTTTGATTTCTGAAAAATCCATGAAAAAGCAGTTTTATCTTTTGCCACAGAACAACCTCCTTATTCTTATGAGAACCTCAAGGATAATGCGTCTTAGAGGGAAAACAAATACCCACACACGAGAATACAGCTTATAAACGGGATTGCCCGGGTCTATTTCAATCCCTTTTCTTGTAAAGCCTACGACCTTTGCTATTATCTGAGATTTTTCCACTCCATATTCTTTTTCTGTTTCATTATCACCCGCAATTATATATGTTCCGTTTTTTATGCCGATTACACGATGCAAAATATAATCTCCGTCTTTTCGACGATGAAGTACCACGTCATATTTCTTTATATGGTCTGCATTCCCTACGGTTACCTGGTCTCTTCTGTTGGAGAGAAACGGGAACATACTTATCCCTGTGACGGTAAACCTCACCTTGCCGCCGGAATTTACCTTCTCTTCAATCACAGGTGCAATATCACCAATACTGAACTCAATCTTTTCTACATCAACCATTTATTCAATTACCTTTTTTTCTTTAAGTATATTTACAAATTCGCAAACATCGTTATACGCCACATCTTTGCTAACTTCAAACTCAGAGCACATTTTATCAACTACAAAATCTATGTCTGAGTCTTCCATAAGGAGATTCCATATAAAAGCTCCTGTTTCATTGATTGTAATCATAGCTGAAAAATCAAGAAGATTTTCTCCTGACGGAACTATAACGTATGTATCGGCAACATTTCTTAATTCAAAGCCTTTTGAAATTTTCATTGCAGCAAATCCTTTCCGAAATATTATAAAAAACATTTTTCTTATTTTATCATAGGAAGATAAGGTTGTCAAATAAGATAGCCAATCAAAACTCTGCCAAAACAAAAAGGTACGATGCCTACATCGTACCTTTTTGTTTCCCGGTCTGATGCGGGCATCAGCCCCTACTATTTAATCTCTTTGGTCAAAATCAGCATATACACAAAGTTTAAAGATATGCTTTAAGGTCTCTTCGAAGACTCTCTTCAATATCAATAAGTCTTCTGGTGGCTTGAATCACATCTCTGTCTGCAGCCGGATATTTATTAAGATATTTATGAAGAGACTTTATTCCCATATCGCATCCGTCGGTCATAAGGTCTGCAACAACTTTATCCGTCTCTTTTGCAGCAAGTTTTACATTAATTTTCATCCAGGACATTCCCTTTGCCATAGGATTTGGCTCTCCCTCAGGAGCATCAAACTTAGACAAAAGCCTATGCAAATCCTTATCAAGCTCTGTATGTCCCTCTTTTGAGTGATGCAAAATCTCGCGAAGGTCGTCACTATCTACCCTGTCAATAACCTCGTCTATGGAACTGATGCCCATCTTTACCCCTGAATCACATTCTCTCAAAAGTTCTATAGTATCGTTTTTTTCCATATTTATCCCACCCTTTCAAAAATATTATTTGCATTAAAGATAAAAATATCCAAAAAAGACACCCATTCTCTTTGAGAACGGGTGTCTAATAAAACTGATATCACATTTTTTTATACTTTATAAAAATTTTTAAAATAATTAATCCTAAGCATGCGCAGGACAAAAGTTCACCAACACCTACTGTAATTGCGAAATACCACCAAGTCCCCTCAAGCCCGTAGGCTTTTATCAAAACGAATGGAACTATGACAGCATTTGATATAACAGGAGGGAGTGCAGCTAAAAATCTATTCTTTCTCAAAAGATATGTCCCTATAGCACCAATTAGTGTGGCAAGAGAACCGAATATTATATCCGGTGGAAGTGCACCTGTAAGGATATTTGCAAACAGGCATCCAACAAAAAGTCCCGGAATTGCACTGGGGGTAACAACTGGCAATATGGTAAGTGCCTCTGACAATCTTAGCTGAACAGGACCGCTTGCGAGCCCAAAAACATTTGAAACAAATGTAAGCACAACATACAACGCTGCAATAAGACCTGCTCGGGTTATAGTTTTTGTTTTATTCATTTTTTTCTCCCTAGTTTTGTTTTTGTCGTGTTTTTCACACATAGTGAGGATGGTTTCGAACTCACTATTATAAGTTATCTGGAAAGAGTCAGCTCCTCTTCTTTTTCAAGTTCCCCATAAGCAATCTTTCCAACTTTCGTGGTAGGAAGCGACTCTCTGAACTCTATGTCGTAAGGCATAGCATATTTTGCAATATGCTTTCTGCAATGCTCCATAAGCTCTGACCTAAGTTCCTCTCCTGCCTCATAGTCTTTGTTAAGCACAACAAAGGCTTTTACTTTCTGAACTTTATGAGGGTCGGGAACACCAATTACACAGCTTAAAAGAACTGCATCGTGGTCGTTTATAATCTTTTCAAGTTGTGACGGATACACATTATATCCGCTGGTAACAATCATTCTCTTTATTCTCTGTTTAAAATAGACAAAGCCTTCTTCATCCATACTGCCAAGGTCTCCTGTGCGGAGCCAGAGGCGTTCATCAGGATGGGTTTCGAGAACATTTTCTGTTTCTTCGGGGCGATTAAGGTAGCCTTTCATAACAGTAGGTCCGCTAATGCAGATTTCTCCCAATTGGCCATACTCTACCTCTTCGTTTGTTCCAAGAGCACATACTTTATAATATGTATCGGGGAATGGAATGCCAATGCTTCCTTCCTTTTCGTTAAAATACGGAGTAAGACAGCTGGCTGTAACACACTCAGTAGTTCCATAACCCTCTCTTACATGAATTGCGGCTCCGTGCCTTTCAAGAAAAGCATCTATCTTTTTCTTTAAATCGGGAGCAAGAGAATCTCCGCCGGAGAATACGCCCTTTAAAAAGCTTAAATCCACTCCTTCAAGATACGGATTGGAAACTATTGCATCAAAAAGCGTGGGCACTCCTGCAATAAGATTTGGTTTTTGTTTTTTAATAAGATTTGCATAATCCTTAACATTAAATCGCGGTACAAGAATTGACCTTCCGCCCGCATAGAGCATAGTATGTATACAAACTCCGAGTCCAAATCCGTGGAAAGCAGGCATTGCAGCAAGCATACTCATATTTGCCACATCACAGTTACTCATTGAAATGGTCTGATATGCAAGAGCATTGAAATTAAGGTTTGAAAGCTCTATACCCTTGGATGTACCTGTTGTGCCGCCTGAAAAGAGAATAACCGCAGTAGCATCTTTATCGGAAAAATTTTTATATTCACTCTCAAAAGCATCTCCTGCGCAAAGAAAATCTTTCCATTTAATAATGCTTGAATCATTTACTTTTTCAATTTTTCTGCCTGATGTGAGTCTGTATCCGACAGCTTTTACTGCGGAAAGCTCATCATCTATGCCTGAAACTATGATTTTCTGGAGACCACATTCGTCTTTTACATTCAAAACCTTCTTAGCAAACAAATCAAGAGTGACTAAGAATTTACTGCCTGTTTCATTTACAAAATGAACAATTTCTCCTTCTGCTGACAACGGGTGTATCATACTTGCTATAGCACCAATCATATTGAGAGCATAAAGACAATATACAGTCTGCGGAACATTTGGCATACAAACGGTCACATAATCACCTTTTTTTATGCCAACTGCTGCAAAAGATTTTGCAACTCTATGAATATTCTTTGACAAAAGTTCATAACTGATATTTCTTCCCATAAAAGAGAGTGCTGTTTTCTGAGGATTTTTTGATGCAACATCAATTATCTGCTGACTGATTGTCCACTCAGGATATTCAAGGTGTGATGGGACATCTCCGTAAGCGGGAGTCCATGGTGCTTTAATTTCCATATCATAAATCTCCTATAATTCAACAGGTGCATCCACAGGCTCGTCGAGAATTTGTGGATTTGACAATATTTTCCTTAGTATCTTCATGGTATTTGAAAAATAATAACCGTCTGCAATTCTTTCATCAATAGTGAAAGCAAGGTCGAGGGCTTTTTTCATTTCGTAGGTTCCGTCTTCTTTGAAAAACGGTTTATACATCAACTCGCCAATGACAAGAAAAATGGAGTTTGTTCCCCAGTTTGCCAGATGGTGATAATTTGCACTGAGCTTTATGCTGCCAAGGTTTGACACGAACACCGAAGTAGAATACGGATCAAGCGGTCTTAAAACCTTGGGAAGTCTTCCGTGCTCATTTAAATATGTAAGATATTTTGTAAGATATTTTAAAACAACGGGAGGAATTTTTGTAAGAATATTCATCATGTCCGTTGTGTCGTCAACCATTTCTTCATTTCTTATTTTATATATATTTCCACATATAAAATCGTGAACCTGTGTAAGAGGTGAAACACCGCTCTCTCTATCAAGTTTAAATATAAGGAGTGACTCTCCGGCATTATCGCTGAATTTATTCTTTGCCGTAAAGGAGAATGAAATATCTTTTCTTTCATACATTCTTCCTGCAGCAAGGAACTGATTCATCTTTGGCCTTAAGTATACTGTCTTTGCCATAGCTGCCATTATAACGTGAAAAACAGTATATTTATACTGAGGATTTTCACTATTCTTTTTTTCTACATATTCAAGAACAGGTGTCATATCAACAGTTTCATTCATAATGGCTTCATTATCTGTTCTGTTGGGAAGAAGATGCGCCATAAGGATATGCATTGAATCGACATCTTCTAGATAATATGCATCGTATCTGTCTCTGCGGTGTTTTTTTCTGTTGTTATCCATTTTATCCTCCAAATATTATTTCTTATCAGGCACTACAAGTGTGAGGGCTGAGGGAATAATCTTCATTTTAATTTCCGTACATCCGTCCATACGCTCTCCGTCAAGAGACCAGGACAGGCTTTCACTTGCAGTTATAACTGCTTCTGATGCAGAAATAAGTGTTACCATATCGTTATTATAGTCCCTGTTATTTGCCGAAAAAATGATAGTGTTAAGGTCTATTAAATTCTTAGGGCTTTTTACTAAAAGTATTTCAAAAAGACCGTCTTTAAGGTCTACCACATCCTGACCAAATGCAGGAAATCCGCCGATAGATGTGGAGTTACATACAGCGCCGAAGATATAATCATCTTCGAACTCTTTATCTCCTATTTTAAACTTTATATGCTCCGCTCTTGTGGTAGGAAGGTCTTTCAATCCCTCAAGCACATAGGCAGTATGTCCAAGAAGATTTTTCTTGCTTTGAGATGTTGTATAGGATGCCTTTGTAAATGCTCCGAAAGATGCCACGTAAGAGAAATATCTGTCATTAAACATGCCCACATCTATTCCTGTTTCTTTTCCTGCCATTATATCCCTTGCAGCTTCAAGAGGTTTTTTGCTTATGCCGAGGCTGGTTGCAAAATCATTTGTACTGCCTGCAGGAATATATCCAAGAGGAGTTTTGAACCCCGATTCAAGTATTCCCTGAATGGTTTCATTAAATGTCCCGTCCCCTCCGATACAGACTATCAGAGAAACGTCTTTGCCATATTTTTTTACATATTGCGTTGCATCTCCCACGCCCTCGGTAAGTTTTATCTTCACGTCATACCCGTGCCTTGAAAAAATTATTAATATATCTGTAAGGTACTTATTGGCACGTTTCATTCCCGAATTGGGATTTATTATGAGCAGCATTTTTTTCACAGTTATCATCTCCTGATTGAAAGAGCAAAAAATCAGACATCTATTGCATCTATTCCCGGTATTTCATAAATAAGGCTGACTATCTGAGACAGGCTCTCACCTTTTAATGTCCTGACGGTAAGGTCTGCCACGATTTTATTATCTTCATCCTTTAAAATTTTGGTTTCAAGTACGGTAAGATTGTTTTCATTCAAATAATCTACAATCGATTTTATAGTCTCCCCGTTATTTGACATTTTTATGCTAATCTCACGGGTAGACATATTTTCAGAAAGAGGAAGCCAATGATGAAGCATAAGCTGAACCACCAATATTATTAACGCTGTGCATACTCCCACTATGTAAAGTCCAGAGCCGATACACATACCTACTGCGGCTGTTGCCCATATACCTGCTGCGGTTGTGAGACCGCTGACAGCACCGCCACGAAGAAAGATTACTCCCGCACCCAAAAAGCTGACTCCTGTGACAATATTTGATGCAATTCTTGATGCATCAACCTTCATTGATTCAATGGCAGGAATATCTGCAAATCCGTATTTTGATATAATCATTATAAGAGCAGAACCTATGGCAACAATCATGTGAGTTCTAAGACCTGCTTCTTTTTGTCTTTTGCTTCTTTCAGAGCCTATAAGTGCTCCGCAAAAACCTGCTATTAATATTCTAAGTAAGCATCCTATAACTGAAAGATGCCCTGGTACAACCCAAAAACTCAAAACTTTTCAACTCCTAAAATTTATTCATACAAAACCCTGATAGCAGTCTTAAGCTGAATATCCTGATCATAGGTAAGCTCTGATACCGATTTTCCAAGAAGGCTTTCGTCAAGAGACACCTCCATATCAGGCTTTATACCTACTTTATCTATACACTCTCCGCTTGGAGTATAATATTTTGCAGTAGTAAGCTTGAATGCTGAATTGTCGGGAAATTCTACAAGAGACTGAACAAGCCCTTTGCCAAAAGTTTTTTTGCCTACAAGTTTACCGCGTTTTAAATCTCTTATTGCACCCGAGAGAACCTCTGAGGCACTTGCGCTTTCTTCATTTACAATTACACAAAGGGGAATATTGATATAGCTTTCGTCGGAAGAATATTTTGTTTCATTTCCCTTTTTATCCTTAATGGTAAGGATAGTGCCCTCGGGTAAGAGCTCATCTGCAATATTAACTACTGACCCAAGCATTCCGCCCGGATTATTTCTAAGGTCTAAAACAAGACCGTTTATTTTCTGATTGGTAAGGCTATCAATATGTGACATAAACTCTTTATAGGTCTTTGGCCCAAAATCTGTAATTCTTATATAGCCTGTATTTGAATTGATTACTCTGGAATAAACTGTATCTACAGAAACTGTTTCACGAATGAGGGTGATATCTTTTTTCTCTCCGTTATGCATGACGGTGACAACAACATCGTTATCTCCTTTTTCTGCATACATACCCTTGATTTTATTTATTGATTCCTGATAGTTTTCTCCGTTTGCGACCTCGCCGTCAACAGCTACGATAACATCTCCGACTTGTATGCCCGCTTTCTTGGCAGGGGTATTTTCAAAGACAGACGTAATTCTTATGTCATTTCCTTCAATGACAACTTCAACACCTATTCCCTGATAATCACTGCCCATGCTCTCAAGCATTGCAGAGTAGTTTTTTTCATCGATATATACGGTGTACGGGTCGCCAAGGCTTTCGGCATAATATGAGAGTGCTGCATTTTCCGCTTTTTTCTTATCATACTCATTTATATATGAGTCTTCAATAAGGCTCTCTATTTTGCCTATTTTCTGACTGAATGTCATATCTCCTGACATAGAGGTTATTGTGTTATATATTTTTTCTCCCAAGGGAGTGAGATAAAATGCTGTTGTCAATATGACAGTGACAACAGCAGTTGTAAACATCTTTTTGTTGTTCATAAAATATGCATCTCCAACATAATGCAGCGTTTGCTGCAAAAAATTATTATGGCAAATATTGCTGTGGATTTGTATGTGCTCCGTTTATAAGAACTTCAAAATGAAGGTGGGGTCCTGTGGACATACCTGTGGAGCCTACCTTGGCAATAAGTTCGCCCTGAGCTACGGTCTGACCTACAGACACACAAAGTCTGCTGGCGTGCGCATACAAGGTGCTGACGCCGCTGCCGTGGCTTATAACAACATAGTTACCATAACCGCCTGCGTTATAACCTGCAACGATTACCTCGCCTGCTGCTGCCGCAACAATATTGGAGCCGTGAGGTGAGCCTATATCTATGCCTGTATGCTGACGGAGTTTGCCTGTGACAGGGTGAACTCTCATATAATACGGGCTTGTTACAGGGCCTGATGACGGCCATATCATACTGCCACTATATTTACCTGAGTATGAGCTTCTATTAGCAAGTCTGTTTATCTCAGCTCTTGCATTTGCCTCTGCTCTTTCCTGCTCTTCAAGAGCCTTTTTATAAGAGCTCTGGTCTGCCATGAGGCTATCTATAAGTCTCTGGCTTTCTGCTCTCTTTGCTGAAAGAGCGCTCATCTGGGCGTCTTCATCTTTTTTAAGCGCTACGAGGGCATCTTTTTCTTTAACAAGTTCTTCTTTTAAATCAGCAATCTTTTTTTCTATGGCTTTTAGCTCATCGAGCTTATTGCTGTCGTATTTTACAATCTGCTTTACAACAGACAATCTGGAAAGCAAATCGCCAAAGGATTTTGAATTAAGCAGTATTTCAAGATATGTTACAGAGCCTCTTTCCACCATCATTTTTGCACGGTGAAGATATGCATCATATTGCTCCTTGCTGTTTTTCTCGGCAACATCAAGCTCATTTTGTTGTTTTTCTATTTTCTCGTTTGAGACTCTTATTTTAGAATTAAGACTATCTATTTTTTCCTGAACCTTACTTATTTCTGAATCAATAGCCTGTCTCTTTTTATTATTATCGCTTATTTTGCCCTGAGTGGCATTGATTTTATCTTTAAGTTCTTTTTGCTGCCTCTGCGCCTGTTCGAGCTTTGACTGAGCAGACTGCGCACTTGCACCTGTTGGCAGGAAAGTTATCAATGATGTGGCCAGGAAAGCGATGAGTGCAATGATTGCAAAAACTCTGACAAAAACATTATTCTTCTTCAAAATTCTGACCCTCCGTAAATTATTCAATCAAACCCTAAGGTATCTTCTTACAGCAATTGCACTTCCAAATGCTCCGATGAATGAGCCAAGAAGCAGATATGAAACGAGAATTGTGTTCCATATATCACCAAATGACAAAAGCTGAAGTATGGAGCTTATGGATGAGTTATTGTCTATAACCGACATAACTCCCATATAAGCTACCTGTGTGATGAAAAATGATATGACAGCGGCTACGCATCCCACCATAACACCTTCTATAATAAAAGGCCAACGAATGTAGGCATCGGTAGCTCCTACGTATTTCATAATATTTATTTCTCTGCCTCGGCTGTGAACTGCAAGTTTGATAGTATTTGAAATGATAAACAAGCTGATAATGGCAAAAATGATTATAATCCACACAGACACATGTCTTATAAGCTGTGTGACACTATTTACAAGGCTTACAATATCCTGTTTATTCTCTACTCTTTCAACACCCGGAATGGCTTCTATTTTATCGGAAATGTCAGAAGATGTGTTGATATCTTTAAGCGTAATTTTAAATGAATCGGAAATTAAATCAGCTGGAAGCCCGTTAAAAGCTGCCAGTTCATCCTCATCCAATCCCTCTTTGAAATCGGCAAAGGTTTTTTCTCCTGTTTCAAAGCTGATTTCTTTTATTTCTTCTATTTGCTTTATCTGGTTTGAAATATTTTGTATTTGTCCACCGTATTTAGCCTCGTTTGTCACATAAGCCTGTATCTGACATTGATTTGCCAGTTCCTGCCCTAAATGATTTATATTCATTGTGAGCACAATAAATACTCCGAATATAAACAGACAAGAGGTTACAACAAAGAGTGATGCAATTGTCATCAATCCGTTTTTTGCAAGACCTGAACAAGCCTCGGTCATAAATCTTTTAAACATTCTAATCGACATAGCTATACCCACCTTTTTTCTCGTCGTGAGCTATGTGACCGTGTTCAACGGAAATAACTCTTTTTTGCATACTGTCTACTATTTTTTCAGCATGAGTTGCCATAACAATAGTAGTACCGCGACGGTTTATGGCTTCCATAATATCAACAATTTCAAGAGCTGTCTCTGGGTCAAGGTTTCCGGTTGGCTCATCGGCAATGAGAACTGCCGGATTGTTTACTATGGCACGGGCAATAGCTACCCTCTGCTGCTCTCCGCCTGAAAGCTGATGAGGATACATTTTTGCTTTATGATTAAGTCCTACCATACTGAGAACAGCAGGAACATTTTTTCTTATTTCTCTGGCTGATGCTCCCACAATTTCCATTGCATATGCTACATTTTCCTGTGCAGTCTTATTAGGCAGGAGTCTGAAATCCTGAAACACAACACCAAGAGTTCTTCTAAAATAAGGAATATCCTTTCTTCTTAAATCACCAAGGTCAATTCCGTTTATAAATATATTTCCTGATGAATGGTCAAGCTCTTTCATCATAAGTTTTATTATGGTTGATTTTCCTGCGGCACTGCTTCCCACAAGAAAAACAAATTCACCTTTTTCTATATGAAATGATATATCGGTAAGGGCTGTAAAGCCATTGTCATAGGTTTTTGACACCTTATCAAAAATTATCATCAGTATAACACCACCTTAATCTTTAAACGCAAATTAAGGATTTTTATACAAAATCCTTAATTTCCCTTTTATTATAATTTTGTAGAATTGGACATAAGATACTTGTTTACCATCATGGCAACTTTAAAAATAAGAGCCTGGTCAAATTCTCGAAGGTCAAGTCCTGTAATTTTCTGAATTTTGTCGAGCCTGTAAACAAGAGTGTTTCTGTGAACATAAAGCTGTCTTGATGTTTCAGAAACATTGAGATTATTTTCAAAGAATTTCTGGATTGTGTATATAATCTCCTGGTCAAGTTCATCTATAGAGCCTCTTTTAAACACTTCTGAAAGGAAGAGATTGCAAAGAGTGGTAGGAAGCTGATATATAAGTCTTCCTATACCAAGGTCCTCATAGCTAAGAATAGATTTTTCATCTTCAAAAACCTTGCCCACTTCAAGAGCCACTCTTGCCTCTTTATAAGAACGGGCAATATCTTTGATGTTGTTTACAACTGTGCCAATACCTATAGTTGCCTTTGCCATAACTTCTGAGTTAATAGTATTGCAAATCTCTTTTGCCATTTTCTGAAGGTCGGCAAGGGCAGGCTCATCTTCAAGCTCCTTGACAAGTGCAACGTCATTTTCATCTATATTAACTATAAAGTCATTTTGCTTATTGGGATACATGCTCTCTATAAGCTCAAGCACGGAAAAATCGGTTACCTTATCTGTCTGAATTAAAAATACGACTCTCTTTTCATCTGCTCCTATATGAAGCTCTGCTGCCTTGGCAAGAACATCTCCAGGGAGAATATTATCGAGAAGAAAATTCTTTATAAAGTTAAGCTTATCGTACTTATCGTCATAAAGAGACTTCACGGAAGAAAAGCTTACGTCAAGAATGTCTATATAATTTCTTGCAACAGCATCATCACCCTTTACAAAAATTATATATGACACTTTTCCCATTGCAGTAACAGGTTTATATGTAAAACCATTGTAAGTAAAAATATCTGTATTATCCTCGGTAAAAGACAGTACACACTCCAAGTCATTTGAGCTTATGCAATTTTCATTTGAGGACACAACAAATCCACCGTCGGCTATAA
This sequence comes from Clostridia bacterium, assembly GCA_045605285.1. Taxonomy (GTDB): domain Bacteria; phylum Bacillota; class Clostridia; order UMGS1810; family UMGS1810; genus RGIG4708. The sequence goes on from JAZUPR010000019.1 coordinate 35,404, forward strand.
TACCCAAATCACGGTTCATTACATCTTTCATACGGTGAGTTATTTGCTGAAAAAATCTAACATTCATAAATGCCACCTCATCTTAAATAGTATAAATATACAAAATAATTATAATATTTTTATGATAATTTTGCAAGAATACCACGAAATCTTAAAACAATACTGTTTATTTTGTATATTTCTGTGTTATTTTTACATATTTTTTTGTATATACCTTACAATAATTTTTAGCGTGAATATATATATAAATGTTAACAATATATGAACAGGTTTTAAAAATATCTCCTTCCAAATTACTAGAAGAAGATTAAATCCATAAAAGCAAAAGAGCAGAAATACATGAACCGACCCCCAAAAGTTAGACCAAAAATCTTAGGATTGGGAGGTCGGTTTTTCTATGGCAAAATATAGTTATGAATTTAAGAGAAAGGTGGTACAAGCATATTTAGATGGAAAAGGTAGTTATCCAACAATA